>WTKN01000358.1:661-13429 GCA_011524395.1 Moorena sp. SS36440bin_2 | reverse complement strand
ATTCCCGATTCCCTGTTCCCGATTCCCGATTCCCGATTCCCGATTCCCGATTCCCTGTTCCCTGTTCCCGATTCCCGATTCCCGATTCCCGATTCCCTGTTCCCGATTTCCTGTTCCCGATTCCCTACTCCCTACTCCCTACTCCCTTCATATTCACTCAACCCCTAAAAGACTGACCAGTAAAGCTTTTTGGGCATGTAAACGGTTTTCTGCCTGGTCCCAAACACGCGATCGCGTGCCTTCGATTACCTCGTCTGTAATTTCTTCCTCCCGGTGAGCAGGTAAACAGTGGAGTACGATTGCTGATGGGTCGGCATGGTCTAACAACTGTTGATTAACTTGATAAGGCTGAAAAATTGGAATTCGCTCCTCAGCTGAGGCTTCTTGACCCATACTTGCCCAAACATCAGTATAAAGTACGTGAGCTTCCTTGGCAGCAGCTACTGGGTTATCGGTAACCATTACTTCTGTGCGGCCAGCTGCAGTTTTCAGGGCAAGCTCACAAATAGCACTATCAGGTTTATAAGCTGGTGGTGTGGCGACTCTGACATTCATTCCCATTAGAGTGCAGCCCAACATTAGTGAATGAGCGACATTATTACCGTCGCCAACATAAGTCAATGTCAAACCAGCTAGTGTTCCAAAGCATTCCTGAATCGTTAACAAATCGGCTAAAGTCTGACAGGGATGCTCCCAATCGGTCAAAGCATTAATAATTGGAATCTGGGCATATTCCGCAAAGGTTTCCAACTGTTTTTGTTCAAAGGTACGAATTGCTAGAATATCTAAGTAGCGATCTAACACTCGTGCTGTATCTACTACCGGTTCTCCACGACCAACTTGGGTGACATTGGGATTTAAGTCAATCACTTGACCGCCTAGTTGGTACATAGCTACGGAAAAACTGACCCGTGTTCGTGTGGAAGCCTTATAAAACAATAATCCTAAAACCTTATTGCACCTAGGATTCCACTGACCTTTTTTTAACTGAGTCGCCTTATCCAATAGTTCCTGAATCTCACTAGCACTGAGGTCTGTTAAGCCTAGAAAATCGCGTCCTTTTAATGTATTCATGTTCTATATTCAATGAGTAAACTAGTTTACCCTAGCCGCAGTGCTACACACAATTGCCCAGAAAACAAAGTGTACTCTTTTCCTGGAATGAGCACTTTATAGCTCCCCAGTTTTTATTAAGATGCACCCTGTTAAGACGCTATCCTATTTATCTTAAATTATCATAGCTATTCTCCCAAAAAAGACTAAAAAACTAGTTAGTCTTTTCTAGGAAAACAAGCTTGAATCTTGGCTAGAGTTATTCACTTTACCACAAATTTTCGCAATCACATAATCCCAGTCTATTTAATCTATCACTAAATGTCATCAAAAATTGACAAATCCTTATTACATAACACAAATGTCTTGCCCGATTCAGCACTAGGGCTGGTTGACTGACTTAAGTCAGTCAACCAGGGGGGTAGGGTGTGGGGTGTGGGGTGTAGGGAGCTAGGAAGTAGCGCTATAGTATTTACATTTGAGATGTAAACAAATAATGAAATACTTTAGGGAACCATTAACTACGGATAAGTAAAAGGAGTGGGTAATACAGCGTTTTTTGTATTAGAAAAAATTACAATCTAGTTTTACAACTCATTTGGAAACCCTATATGTTCAGATTAGCAAAAGGTAAACTACAAACTAGACTAAGATGGCTGCTGCTGAATCTAGGATTGTTGCTCACTCCAGTGATGATTTCTCCACCAGTTGAGGCAGCAGAGAAAATCTATATTTCCTATGGTCCAATCGAGTTTTCTCTACCGATAGCAGCTCTAGAAGTTTATGCCACAGTGGGCAAAGTTGAGCCATCCTTAGCCTTCTATGCGGGGTATGTAAAGCCAGAAGAATTCAAACAACTGCGGCAGGTCTTAATCACTCCCATTGATGTCACACCAGTAGCGATCGCTCAATTCCTCTATTCACCTCAAGGGGAAATAGTTCTACAACGGGTAGGTGAAGTGATTCAAACCAAAGCTCGTCAACCCGGTTTCTATGCTATTCGAGCGGCTTTAATCAAAGCCGCTTTTAAGCCAGAAGGGTTGACGATTTTGAATGTGTTGCAGGAATTTCCGACTTACGGCATTCGGATTAACTCACAACGGGGTTTTGAAATTATTAATGACTTATCGAAGCTGATTCAGCAAACCCAGACGGCCATTACAGCAGTGGAACAGGCATCGGAGCAGGAAGCGGCAGCCCAGACACAGCGAGCTTTATCCGATTTATCCCTAGACTTACGGCAACCCGGTTCAGTAAGCTATACTAAGCAAACCATTACCTTCGATGACCTGGGCCGTCGGCGAGAGTTTCCCGTTGATTTGTATTTGCCAGAGTCCCCAAGGGAAGGGTTAGCACCAGTAATTGTTATTTCCCACGGACTGGGTTCAGAACGGAAGACATATGAGTACTTAGGCCATCACCTGGCATCCCATGGATTTGCTGTGGCTGTACCGGAACATCCAGGCAGTAATGCGGATCAAATACAGGCTTTGTTAAGTGGTCTTGCCAAAGAGGTAGCTCCACCACCAGAATTTATTAACCGCCCTCTGGATATCAAGTTGTTACTGGATGAACTAGAAAGTTCCTTTAAAGGGCAGTTAAATTTGCAACAGGTGGGAGTATTGGGTCAGTCCTTTGGGGCTTACACATCCTTAGCTCTTGCTGGAGGCGAGATTAATTTTGAGCAATTGCAAAAGGATTGCGCTCCCTTAAATGAAGATACCTTGAATATATCCCTACTACTTCAGTGTCGTGCCTTTGATTTGCCACCACAGGACTATCAGTTATCGGATCAACGGATTAAAGGTGCGATCGCAATTAATCCAATTATTAGCACAGTCTTAGGAAAATCCCAACTTAGCAAAATTCAAGTGCCGGTGATGGTAGTCGCTGGTAGTGATGATACCGTAGCGCCAGCGTTACCAGAACAGATTCAACCCTTTACTTGGCTGACAACTCTACAGAAGTATCTAGTATTACTCAAGAGAGGAACCCACTTTTCCACCCTCGCCCCATCAGAAGATGATGTCCCCTTACCTGAGGCAGTGCTTGGTCCTGACCCAACTATTGCTCAGGAGTATATGAAGGCATTGAGTTTAGCATTTTTTCAAACCTATATTGCTGGTAAATCAGAGTACCAAACTTATCTAAGTGCTGCCTATGCTCAATCCCTTAGTCAAGAGCTGATGCCCTTGAGTTTGCTAACAATTCTCGATCCTTTGGTAAGGGAAAAAGCAGGGTTGTAAGCAGCAAAAAAAAGGCTATCAAATCGCCAAAGTTTTTATGTAAGCATTCAGCGGTCAGCGGTCAGTGGTCAGCTTATTTTATTCAAAAGCTGTTCGGTGTAGCTTAGCCACAGGCCCAAAGCTAAGAGCTGAGAGCTGAAAGCTGAAAGCTGATAGCTGATAGCTGATAGCTTACTTAATTATTGATTTCCAGCACTACCTTTTGGACTATTTTCCCCTGAAGTCGCAGTCACAGGAGGGTTAGACTGATCAAAAGTAGCTAAGTCTTGAAAAGCGTTAGCTAAAACCACTAGGGCTTGTTGGCGGTGCTTAACGCTTTCTTGTACTCCTTTGACTTGTTTTTCTAATGCTAAAAGTTTTTCTTGGTTAGCTTCTAAGTCAGTTGCCAGATTCGATGGCACTTGCTTTTTAAGTTCAGATAGCTCACGTTCTAGCTGTTGAACTTGTTTTGCCTGTTCTGATTCTGCCTGATCCTCTTTCAATGACGTAATTTCTGTAGTTAGCTGCTTGAACTGGGTATAAAAGAAATATCCTGTCCAAGCTCCTGCTCCTGCTACCATCACGATTAAAATCATCCAAATAGCAGTGAAGCGACCCATTTTTTTCTGTAGCTCTTTTGTTTCTTCCTCCTGTTTATTCTTATCTGACATAGCAGTCATTTGAAATTCCACCAATGCTTCAGCGACTTCTTCAATATGTTGCTGTTGGAGATTAGCAAGAGGATTGGCTGGGGTAACAACAGGAAGGGCTGTGTTGTCTATAGCAAAATTATTGATCGTGCTTTTTTCAGTTAGATGATTGTTGTTAGACATGGCCTTTATTTGACACTATTGAGTGTTTATAACAAAGAGAACAGTTATTAGGGAGTCGGGAATTTATTATAAAAAATGGGCACAATTCATTGAGTAATGCTATAGTATTTATTATTGAGTTTTAATGGTGAATAATTAATCAAAAAAATACCAGTTTTATTGAGTGGTTTTCCAGGAATTTACTGGTGAGAATTGCTGCTGCAACTGGTTGTAAGTCATAGCACCAAGGGGACTGATGGCAGCAATACTACCTCCTAGGATCACAATACTTAACACCAGCAAGATTTGGAGCCGTTTCACTGAGGCTTCTAGGGATTGCACCTCCTGTTGCAGCCCATTGATAACTCTTATTGCTCTGAGGTCAGACCATATACTGTCTTCTTCAAGAAATTCGCAATCGCTATTATTGTCAATCGTCATCATTGTTTGAGTACTCCTTAAATAAACGTTTCTTGCCACCTTCTAAGTGATTACTGAGTAACCATATGCGCTACGCGCACGCTGCGCGAACAGCCGTTGGCTGTAGGCCAAGGGCTGAGAGCTCTCAGCGATCAGCTCAGAGCTCTGAGCTGATCGCTGACATTACTGATCAGCGATCATTAACACAGAGATTATGTTCTGCAGAGAGCTCTGTTTTTCTTTTCTCTCGAATGCAGCGGTTTCTGCTGGTGTTTGGGATACAGTTGCTTCTGCTGAACTCGGAGTCGGTTGAGACTGAGAGTTCTCATTACCATCAGTACCTAGAGATAACAAACATGCGATCGCTAAAACACTTAGCACCATTGCAAATTGTCTAGTTACGAGTATTGCGACTTGTCTCATGGTATTTTTCTCTTTCAGTTGTATAAACAAAAAACGTTGCTCAAATGAGTTAGTGCTTAAGAGCTGTTTTGGCAGATTCTGCTTCAGAACTAGGGTTGAGTGTCTTGTTTTTCTGAGCAGCGTTTTTAGTAGTACCGGAGTCAGCACTCGGCAAATTGCTCTTTACTTGAACTAGTTTTTCTTTAGCCCAGTCAGCTGTTTAGTGGTCTGTTGTGCTTGACCAGCAACATCAGAGAGCTTCTCTTGAGTATTCTCCGCTACTTTTTTAGTAGTTTCTTGTATTTGAGTGGTGACCTCAGAAAGCTTCTCTTTGGTATTACCAGTGACCTGTTTAGCGGTCTGTTGGACTTGACCAGCAACCTCAGAAAACTTATTTTGGGTATTCTCCGCTACTTTTTTATTGGTCTGTTGTATTTGACCAGCAACCTCAGAAAGCTTCTGTTGAGCATTACCAGTTAGCTGTTTAGTACTCTTTTGTGCTTGACCAGCAACCTCAGAAAACTTATTTTGGGTATTCTCCGCTACTTTTTTAGGAGTTTCTTGCAATTGAGTGGTGACATCAGAGAGCTTCTGTTGAGCATTACCAGTTAGGTGTTTAGTGGTTTGTTGTGCTTGACCAGCGACATTAGAGAGCTTATTTTGGGTACTCTCCGCTACTGTTTTAGTAGCTTGTTGTACTTGACCAGCAAAATTAGAGAGCTTATCTTGAGCATTACCAGTTAGCTGTTTACTGGTTTGTTGTGCTTGACCAGCAACCTCAGAAAGCTTATTTTGGGTATTCTCCGCTACTTTTTTAGTAGTTTCTTGCACTTGAGTGGTGACATCAGAGATTTTCTCTTGGGCATTTCCCGCTACTTTTTTACTGGTCTGTTGTACTTGACCAGCGACATCAGAGAGCTTCTCTTGGGCATTCCCCGCTACTTTTTTAGTATTTTCTTGGACTTGAGTCGCTAACTCCTGAGCCCCTTCCATCAGCCCCGCCATATCTTCCTTGGTTTTGGCGTAGTCATCTTTCAATGATTCAGCCGCCTGAGAAATTTTGTGGTTGATGCCACCTGTATAGTGTTCAGCGTTTTGCACCATCGCCTCGATGGCCATCACTCGTTTACCACCCACACTAGCGATGGCGACAGGGGGAAGTCGGTAAGTGCCATCAGTGACACCACGCCAGCCTTTGGAGCCAAAGATATACTCAACTACCTTCCCGGTGTGGGGGTCGAATCGATAGTCCATCAAAGTACCTGCCTGATTCCCTCCGTCCGTCCACAACTGATTTCCCACAATCGATTCCACAGATGCCGGTTTTTTCGCTGCGGTTTCCGAGTCAAGATAAACTAGAATGCTGTCGGAGCCAATCGCCTCAATTTCTACCCAAGTAAATGACCGTTTTTTGCGACCGAGGAATCCTGACTTGCAAACCAAACCCAAAACTTGGTGAGCCATTGGGTCGAGCCACAGCTCAGCTACCCGACCAATTTCTTCGGTGTTTTGGCGATTCAGTACTATCTGGTTGATTACATCACTGTGCTTAATGGTAGTTTCTGATTGTGTGTTCATCAACATTCTCCTTAGTTTGAAATCAGAGTTTTTAGAGCAAATCTGGTAGCATTTGAGTTGTTAACAACTTGCATTTGCCGACCTTGACTCTCTCCATTTCCTCCCCTGTATAGTCATGAGATTAGGCATCAGCTGGTTGTTTACGCCGCGCGCAGAGTATTTACTTAGAAATTCGGCTCCTTTGATTAAGCTCTGATCAAAGACTAATCAAACTTTGTGAAAAAACTGTGAGTATACTAGGGGCCTTGGCCGCTAAAAAAGCTTTTGAATGACCGATTTGAATGCAACCAGAGAATTCTTCTGTAAGCAGAAAATTGTCAACTGCTTGAGCAAATTTGTGAACTATTGGGTTGGTGAAAATTCCTAACTCAAGGTTATCCAAACATGATGCTCTACAGCATAGGCTGATGCAGCGGTAAGCTGTTGACGGACTTACGGATAAAATCGATGTGTAGGGTCTTTTCTTATCCCACTCTGGGTGTATCAGCGCGTTTATTCCCCAGTTTTGGGTAACTCCTGATCTTGTGTGTCGATTGCAGAAGTGTCCCTGATGCTAGTCCTGATTAGGTGCACCACTTTAGGTAACCGCCTTTAGCGGCGTTAAATGGATAGTAGAGATTTCTCTAGGATTTAATTAGATATGAGTAGATTGCTAGAGTATTGAGCTGTAGGTCACTTTCTACAGTGGCACAGTCAAGTGACACAGTTCGGTGACTAGAAGCCAAAAAAAGCGACAACTATTGCACTTTCTCCCGCAGCCACTTAGTAAGTAGTTCTGGACAATTTTTCTTAAACCAGCGTAGAGCAACAACTCTGAAGGCTGGTTTGGACATACGGGCAATTGATTTCATCATCCAGTTAAGGGAGCGAGACTGAAACTTTTTGTTGATCATGTTGACTGACCCCACATCATAGAGGCAATCAAGGATCAGCTTAACAGTAGCTTCTTCCCTTTCTATTAAATGTTCCAGCAGCAGCAGCACATCATGCATACGCTCCTTTTGTATGCGGTCTTCTTCTAAGATGTTCGGCACCTCGACCAATGGTTCGGAAGATGTCATCATAGTCGTGGTATCTATACTTGACTGTTCCAGGCTTGGATTCATTCCTTACACCCTAATCAAAAATGTACCTATGTCAGACACTATAACCTAGTACTGCCTCAAAATAAAATTGATAAGCATTAGGCAGCCTTACACTAGGCATGAGCAGCTATTAGGCCAGAAGTGTTGAACAGGGAACCAGGTTCCCTATTCTCTATTCCTTATTCCCTATTCCTTAAAATCCCTTGCCTTGTGTACCTCACCTATTTAAAAAATGCTTTTTATCAATTCTATATCTGGTGCTAAACTAAGAATTTTATTCCATTAGTTTAGCAATTATTGGGAGTTGATTAACCAAGTCAATTAGATGATTAATCTCCCTCGAAGACGGCGGATTTTTTTGGTTTTTAGTACTTAGTTCCCTTGCTTGCCATTTACTACATCCGTGTACGTTTAATATGTACTATACTTTTACCGTATTAGGTGGATGTTTGAGCCATTAGCACAAGCAAGGGTACCTAATGAATAACCAGCCCATTGTCTCCCGATCACCCTGCATTTGCCAGATAGCCAGTTAAGTGTAAACAGCTGACGATCTCTACCTGGTCGGTGTTTCTCTGTAAGGGCTTGCTGGAAATTGAATGACAATTGAATCACAATTTAATACTTTATGCGATCGCGAAGCGTGACCAAAGGTCAATCGTGAACAGCTCAACTGCCAGGGGCACCTTTTTTCTAATTCGCAGCACTTTTTTCCACAAATTCAATAATTTTGCGGACCACGATGGGAGCTTACCATGTCTACCCCAGCTATGGGTAATCCCATGGCTTTAGCAGCACGAATTGCTGTGGTACGCTCTTGAGGGGTTAACTGGATTTTTTCCGCTGTTCCCCCTCGGTGTAGGTTCGAGCGGAATTCCTCCTCTGGTCCCTGTCGCTTAATTGATGCCACTACCTTACTATCAATCACAAGACAACCAATATCCATACCCCCTGCTTCTTTGATAAAAATAAATCTTAGGGGCGTATCCCCTGCGCCCCTAAGGCGTGTGACTAATTGATTGTAAACCGCAACAACTCAGAAGTGCCATTGGCCTACGGCCACACTACGCGAACGCTTAATTTGATTGAGCGCTTTTTCTTGAAGGTCAAGCCTCAACACAGGTCACTTTAGGCATGACCTTCCCAGCTCAAATCTACCGACTCAGCGATTACTGGTCGGTCGTAACCATTTTCATTCATCATCCACATTCCTGTCTTGCCGTCAACACTATTGCTCCAAAACATGTCATCGTAACCATTCTCGTCAAAATCCATAACTCCTTGAAATTTCCAGGTGTTGTCGAGGGGTGCATTATTAACAAACACTGACTCTATGTAATCGGTACCTGCCATGCGCCAGTAGAAAACATTTTGGTTTTCAGTATCAAGCCAGAGAACATCCGCATCTGTATCTCCATCAAAGTCTCCGGCACCAAGCATCTTCCATTTACTATTCGCTAATTCTGATTTGAGTAGTACTCCCTGAGTTGGCTCCTTGCCATTCATCAGCCAAACTGCATTTTCGCCAGTGGAGTGATTACGCCACAGCAGATCGGTTTGCTCATCACCGTTGAAATCTCCTGCGCCATGGATTTTCCAGTTTAGGTCTGGAACTGCAACGATGGATACTGCTTCTTGGAACTGGGAGCCCTTCATTAACCAGATACCAATGTCTCCATTAGCGGTATTGCGCCAAACCATATCTTTGTGGCTATCACCGTTGAAGTCTCCAGCAGCACGAATCTCCCAGTCACTGTTAACGGATTCCATTTGAATCGTCACTGCTTCATCTAGGTCAGTACCCATTACCCCATGCATCCGCCATGCTCCCATGGCACCAGTCTCAGAATTTTGCCAGAACAGATCCACTTCAGCTGAAGTAAATTCAATGGCGTCAATTCGCCCTAACTCGAAGGTCTCATTATCAAGACTATCTGCCTCTACAACAATTTCGATGCGATCGCCTGGAGCAAGTTGTACATCCTTAAACATAGGATTTGGATTAGGATCACCATTGCTGAGAAAGTCAGTCAAACCGACATAGTTACCGGAGTTGGGTCCATCTCCACCAAGGTTTTTATCCAAAGTATAGGTGTCAATCTCAATACCATTCACCCGTAGTCTTAGTATGGCTTGTCCATCTATTTCATCAAAGTGAGCAACACCGATATGGTATTTGCCAGCAACTCCATCACTTTCTGTCCAGTCAATTTCGATTCTGCCGTTGCTTTCAATGTTTTGGATTCTGACTGCTTTAGAGCCTGAAGCACTATCATTATCAAAAACTTCGTAATTTTCCAGAGTAACGCGAGTTGTGTTTTCTGCTTCGATTTTCATAGTTGTTTTCCTGTTTTAGATGAAGCGCGTTTTGTTGATTGGTAACTGTTAGCGGTCAGCCGTCAGCGGTCAGTGGTCAGCCGTCAGCCGTCAGCCTTCAGCGGTCAGCCGTCAGCCTTCAGCAGTCAGTGGTCAGCTTAAAATAAACCTCAGAAGGGATAATTTAATGGTTCGAGAGAAAGTCTGGGGAAAAGCTCTTGGTCTCTGGCCACGCTACGGGAACAGCAGAGCTAACAGAGATTAGACGAATGCTTACCTCTTGTATTCAATAGCTGATAGCTGATAGCTGATAGCTGAACGCGCACGCGTGCGCGTAGCGCTTAAGCTGATAGCTTAAATTAACAGCTAATCAACTAGTGATATGCTGAAAATCCTGTTGGCATAACTGTTAGGAATTGCTCTAAGAATTCCCAATGTATTGAGCAAAACTATTGGTAGAATGCAGTTTTTGGTTTAAATGCAGCCTGGTCTGATCTTGTGTCGATTGCACAAGTGTGTCTTTTATGTAGATGGTAGAGATTGCACACTAGATTATTTTCTACCATGATAGATTTTCGAGCTGTTTTGAAATTATGTCACTTCGATAAGTGGCACAGTTAAATGCTATTATATAAATAAGTTGCTATAATATAGCGGTTTTTAATTGGGTGAGGTATAGGAAAGGGAATAAGTAATTGCGACCCCAACTTGTTCGATCTATTGCTATATAAATTAGTTTGTCCGAGGTAAAGTATGTTTTCAAAACTTCTTAAACTATGGGAAACTAAACTTTTTAAATGGTGAGATTTGGTAGCGATATTTTTTTTTTAAGTCTTTTTATTTTGCTTTAAAAATTAATGGGTAAATGGAGAGCCTTTGCTAATTTAAAAAAGCTGACTTTTTTGATTAATTGTAAAATATTAATCAGGATTTTTAAACAAATATAATCGGCTAGACTTAATTGACTTTTTAGGTGGTTTTGGTATAATGTTGGTAACATTGTCAATACGTAGGTCTTGTTGCAAATTTAGAGACCTACTTTTTTTTACCACAAAATGCTACTAGCTTTACATAGCAAGCATTTCAGCCTGTTTCGTCACCCCGTCAGGAGGTACAGAGATTTTTTCCTTATTACCTGTTCCCTGTTCCCTGTTCCCTGTTCCCTAATCCCTTTACCATAGTTTAAAAAACTTTACAAACCTCTTCACCAAAATATCCGGGTTAACAAAATAAATTCTGCAAAGCTTACTATACTTTAGTGCTGTCTATAGCGTTTCTTGATCAGATGTAAACCTAGGAGGTCTTTTTTTATTGTCCAATAAAACTCCCGATCTCTTCCCCCTCTTGCCTCCTCCCCTGATTGAGGGCAGTTAGGGGGGATTCCTCTTGCCTCTTGCCTTTTGCAGCAAGAAGCGTGTTTGCAACCTAGATACAAACGCTATATGCCTGATCCCTCTACTCTCCTACTACTAGCCTACAGCCACTGCAAAAATGCCACTGCTAGTCTTGACTACAGTAAAAGCATTATCTGCACTCCTACTCAGAAGCCCAAGCAATCCCCTCTGCTGGGGAAACCCACCAATAGCATCACTGCTCCAGAAGCGATCGCAATTGCTCAAAACTCTCGATTCAGTAATCTCAAAACAGTCCAGGGACGGTCTTCACAAGACATAGCCTTGCCCCCAACACTGCGTTTGGGTAGCCAAGGGGAAGTTGTCACTAGACTACAAACTACACTGCAAGAGTTGGGATACTACCAACAGCCAGTGGATGGTGTATACGGCTCCAATACCTTTGCTGCTGTCTCTACATTCCAGCAAGCACTAGGGTTAAATGCGGATGGTATAGTTGGACCAATAACTTGGATAACGCTACAACAATTGCACTCAGAATTCTTATCTGCTAAGCAACAGAGGGAGTTGAGCGAGATTTCCCCAAATCAGTCAGACACTAGAAGGGAAAGCCAGGATAGTTTTATTTCAACATCAGAGTCTTTCTTAGGTAATCAATCTGTTCGTTCAACCCCCTTAGACTCCCTCAACAATCAACCACTATACCTATGGTTATTTGGCTGGGCAGTGGTATCTCTTAGTGGATGGGGAGTAATTGCGCTACAGATCAACTATCAACGGCTCCCAATTCGGCTGAGGATAGGAAAATCCTCTAGAAAAACAGGGGAATCTGAGACTATTATTTTGCCCATAGAAGATAGCGAATCAATCATCTATTCAGAGGATTTGCTAACTACTATTAGTGAGAGCGAGATAGACCAATCCTCAACCCCTGAAACAGTCTCTGAGACGGTTGCTGAGGAAACTGTAGAGCAAACAAATCAAGACTTAACTTTAGGGAAGTATGGTCTACTTCTGTTCACCAGCCCAGGGTTAACAAGCCCTAATAGTTTACCGATACTATTGGAAGATAGTCAGGTAAATATAGCTAAACTAAACTTGGCTAAGTTGTCTACTTTTTTCTTGCCCTTAGATCAGATTAAATTTAAACAATCACCACCATCAATGGGTGAAACTAATCTATCTTTATCAGCTGTTTTGGAATATTTGGAATCTTCTGCCGAAGGTATCTACAGTGTTAACGACCCTTCTATATCCTCGGTTATTCAAGAATTGACTAACAATGAGTTAGTAGAAGTCGAAGCAGCTCAGGGTCGGATTGAACCTCTCAAGCACTTCTTTACTGACTTTACTGACCTGTATCGCCTTGCTCAAAAGGCTCGCTATGCTGAGCAAAACCTTACCCGCGCTACCAGCACAAGTCAGCAAAATGTCCGCCAAACACCCCAAAAGTCTAACCAAGGGGATCAAGCTGAGCAAAACCTTACCCGCGCTACCAGCACAAGTCAGCAAAATGTCCGCCAAA
>WTKN01000358.1:0-561 GCA_011524395.1 Moorena sp. SS36440bin_2 | reverse complement strand
CACCCCAAAAGTCTAACCAAGGGGATCAAGGTGATCAAGGTATCCCTGAGCAGATGAAACCAGGAACTGTAGTTGGTATCCTATCCCCGACTAACCCAAAAACAGGAGAACGGTATACCTACTCATTAATTGATAATGCTGGGGGGCGGTTTATGTTGACGGAGAATAAACTAGCCCTTACCGAGCAAACCTTGATGGATTTCAACGGAGATACTAGCCATACGGTGATTGTCCGTCGCACGGATTCCAAAGGTATCTATGTTGATAAATCCTTTACTCTGCGGTTGAAGGGTGAGAATGAGTCACCACCTCCTCAGCCCCCGGTTGACATCCAGAAGAAGGTATCCACTGAAACGCGATCGCTTACCACTGTCACAGGTTGATCAATTCACGATTGACCCAGGGATATCAAGTCCGGTTGAATACCCATAATTAAGGGGCGAGGGCGCGGGGAGGTGTGGGGAGATGGGGAGATGGGCAGATGGGAGATGGGGAGATGGGGAGATGGGGAGATTTTTATTAAGCGTGATTTGCGCGGTCTTGGGGAGGCAGCGCGGTCTT
>WTKN01000245.1 GCA_011524395.1 Moorena sp. SS36440bin_2 | reverse complement strand
TCATGGGGGGAACCCCCAAGAGCGCGCTGCCTCCCCAAGACCGCGCTGCATCGCTGCTCCCTGCTCCCTAAAACCCAGATATTTGTACCTCAAAAGTCGTAGAATTGCTATATTAAAATATCTTACTAATCAAGTCTGGTAATTGATTACATATAGTAACCATGGCAGAACCACGAGGCAAAGCATCACCAATTCTGTTTAGCGTTTTCATAGACTTATTGGCTATTTTCTTGAAAGCACTATCTTCAGAATTAGTTAAAGCAGAAGCGATGTCTTCAATTTGTTCTAGGGCTTCTGCTTTGTCGTCATCATCCAACTCTTCTTCTATAACTGCGCTTTGCAGTTGACTGAGTAATTCCTTGAGTTGTTTTTTATCAGGCTCACCATCAAAGCTAGGTAACTGGTTGATAGTATTGGTAAAGGGAGCAGCATTATCACCGAAAATAATCGAACCACCACCACTATTTTTAACAGCGTTCTCAGATAGATAAAACTTGCGACTTTGATCGTTAATATTAGCCATTAGTTTATAATCTCCAGAAATATCACCGTGTTGTGCTAAAATAAAAACTGATTGAATCTCGCATTCAGAGTCAAGTAATTTATTACTATCTTGTTGATCATTAGATACTAATTGCTTCAAATCTATGATATCACCAAGTAAACTCCAAACATTAACCATCTCATAGCTTATTTGACATTGAATGGTGTATTGCTGGTCTACTATAAATTGTCGCAATCTTTCAAAGGGATAAGAGTGTGGGGACTCATTGTCTTTACACTTGTGGCAATTACAAGGTATTAACTGACTGTACTTCAAGCGCTGATAAGAAGCATTAATTTTATCTAGTTCGTAAGCAACTATGCTCAATAATTCCCGCTTATCTATACCAGTAACCCTAATGTTAATCTCCCGTTTCCCGTAATATTCAATCACTTCCGCTTTGGTGTTGTCCTTAGTGAAAATGACGCCACTTTTCCACACATATTTTTGTTGGTCAATATACTGATGCATCACTACAATAAGCCGAGTGAGAATACCCTTGGGCATAAAATCCGGATAAGCGTAGCGTAAAATCAGATTGTAGGATTTATCCCAGTTATAGTCTGGTTGGTTATCGCTGAGGAGTTGAGGGGCGATAAAGGTATCTTTGCAATGAGGAATTTCATAGCAAAGTTGAAATTTCTTCATTAGTTCTAGTAATTCTCCTCTGGTAGAGGCATACTTGTCTTCCTTCCAAATACGTTTTAAATCGTGACGGGTAAACTTTCCTTTGTTATTAATAACCTCATGATTATCCAGCACGTTGTAAACCGCATGGGTACCCCATTCTGGTTGAAGAATGACTATTTTATATAACAACGAATCTTCTTGATCCTGGAAATGAAGACATACCCCTAAATCGTGGAGATATCCACTTAACTGTAATGCATCTTCCTCTTGAGTAAATCCATTGGTTTCACAGATATCTAGATATTCCTCAAGAGAGATATAATTACGAGAATCGTTTTCTAACGCTTGACGCACATTTACCCAAGTTTTGGGTAATTCTTGCCCGACGTGAGGTAAATCTTGAATGTAATATTGAATAGCAGCGATAATCTCTGGTAACCCTTCGTTAGTTTTGAGATTAGTAGCCAGAGTTTTTTGGAGATTGGTAAACTGTCCTCGCAAAGCTCGTTCGTTAATTTCCCTTTGGCGGTCTTGTTTCTCGTTTTTAATAATCAACAGGGGGCTATTGTCACTAAATTGTTCTACACTATTTAGCCAATAATAAAAATCGGTATCTTCTTTACGACTATCCGCCACCAAAGTATAGAGAGAACGTTTAGTCAAGAAAAACTGATGGGTAGCATGATAAATTTCTTGCCCGCCAAAATCCCAAATATTAACCTTAAATTCTCGTTCCTGATCTAGAGGGAAACTCCATTTAATAACATCAATGCCTTCTGTAGACTTTTGATTGTCTTGGAGTTGGTATTCGCAGTCTTGAATTTTTTTAGCTAAACTAGTTTTGCCTGCTCCTGGCTCGCCGACAATCAACAACTTAGCTTCATATATATAATCTTTTCCTTCTTTCCTTAATTGCCG
>WTKN01000112.1 GCA_011524395.1 Moorena sp. SS36440bin_2 | reverse complement strand
CTCAGGTGCGACCCGTGGCGAATTTAATAATTAGATGCGGAAAGCGCACCATTACCTTCACGCGGGGGTTTCCCCATGAGGGACTGCATCAAGAAAATGTCAAACACCTTAATGCGTAGTGTTATATCAGGCTGCTGAGAAATGCGATTGACCGTAGATCACCCTACGGGAACCAAAAATCAAAACACCTTGTCATAAAACCTGGTTTTTAGGCTGAATATAAATATATGGGTAGATTCAGGTAACTAGCATTGTACAAGACAAGACAAACAATGATGAACCTTCAACAAACCCAACTATATCAACGCCTTCAGGCATTTTCTTTAGATGATCCTGAGGCCAAATTTCCCTTTAGCAAGCGACTAGCTCGGGAAAATAACTGGAGTCTTAACTACACTCAGCGGGTGATTGATGAATACAAGAAATTTGCGTTTCTAGCAGTAGTAGCTGACCATCCCGTCTCCCCTTCTGACCCAGTAGATCAAGTGTGGCATCTACACTTGACCTATACCCATTCTTACTGGGGGGAATTTTGCCCAAACATTCTACAAACCCCCTTTCATCATCTGCCTAGTGGTGGTGGTGCCAGTGAAAAGTCTAAATTCGACGATTGGTACAGTAAAACCCTAGCCAGCTATCACTATTTCTTTGGGGAAGCGCCACCAGTAGATATTTGGACACCTGCTGATATTCATGTTAGTCAGCATGTCAATTTTGTGCGGGTAAACCCTCAGCAGCACTGGATTTTACCTAAGGTTAATTGGTTTTGCCCCCCTGCCCCCCAGCGAGCAATCCCTCGCTGGGGGATAATGATGTCAAAGTCCCCCAGCGAGCAATCCCTCGCTGGGGGATTTAGGGGGCACTTACCTAAGGTTAGTTTAGACTCACTCCCCAACTTCAGCCTCAACCAATACGCGATTGTTTTCCTATTGTTCGTTTTGACAGTAACCATCACAGGTTGTGAGTCATTAGCCTTAGTCAATAGCGCAAACCCACTTAATTTCACAGGACCATTATTCCTCAGGTTCTATCTATTGCTAGTAAGTGCTGCGGTAGTCTTGGCCTACGGTTTACGTTGGTATCTACGACAACCAGCTTCGGATCCTGAGGGGAAATCCATCTCTCTCGATCCCTATGAGACAGCCTATTTAGTTGGAGGTAAAGAGCGAGCCATCGATACAGCCATCGTTAACCTTGTGCAGGGTGGACATTTAAAACCTGTGCCTGAATACCGAGGGCTAGAATTAGTCAATCCTTTGGTTTACAAAAATGATCCCCTTGAGTTTAAGATTGATAATGGTGCTAGAACTGGTCAGACCATTACTCCGATCAGAACAGCCGCTAGATCCGCTACAAACCAAATACGCGATCGCTTAACCGATCTCAATCTATTACTTACAGAAGACCAAGCCAAATCAGCCCAGCAATATCCCGCACTTCTTCTGTTTGCTGTCTTGCTCCTAGGAATCACCAAGATTATAGTAGGCATTTCGCGAGATAAGCCAGTCGGTTTCCTAATCATACTGTGCATTATCACAGCCATGATTGGTTGGCGCTTTCTGGTGGTACCAGTAAACTGTAGTCGTTACGGCGATAGTGTATTAGCAAACCTAAGAGCTACCCATGGGATGCTGCGACACTCTAAAGACAAGTCTCAACTAGCCCTGGCATTTGCTCTATTTGGTACTACAGTTTTAAACCAATATGGTCTAGAAGACTTGCAACACCTATTTAATCCTTTCACCAATTTTGGTAATAGCATTGGCAGTGGCCGCCGTAGCCGTAGCAGTGGTAGCAGTGGCTGTGGTGGCAGTAGCTGTGGTGGTGGCTGCGGTAGCAGCTGCGGTGGCGGTGGCTGTGGTGGTGGTGGCTGCGGTGGTGGCTGTGGTGGCTGCGGTGGTTAAAGAGTTATAGCAATACCGGCGATAGTGTTTACCAATTCAAAGGACGAAGCGATGCACTGAGGTCTTGGGGAGCCAGTTGCTCCCCACACTTCCCTTACTCTTGCTTTTGGTAATCACAAGAAGAATACTCAAGGGGCACAAACTCTAACCCATGGTCCTGGTTAGGACAAGGCACCACATGAACTAAGATTCGTGAGGGATTCTTCCGATTACCGTTAACGGGTTCAAACTCAATTTTTCCCGTTACTCCATCCGCACTAAAATCATCACTTCTCAAGGTTTGCTGCATACCAAGACGTGTGGGATTATTCTGTTTTTCGATAGCCGTAATCAACCCACGAGTTGCATCATAGGTTAAAGCAGACCGGAAAGTTAAGGAATTGAAAGATTTTTCCCATAAGGAAGTGAAAGATTTTCCCCATAAGGTTTGAGCATCTTGAGTAACTTGTGGGTTAGCAGTGTTTACGTGATGCCAGGGCACAGACACCACCAGGTTCTCGAATAGATCGGGATTTTCAAGGGCTAGTGTTTTTGGCCTGGCTAGTCCCCAGGAACCCACTATCACATTACGACCATTGTTTTCCTTGATCATATCGATAGCATTAGTGAAAGCATCGGTGACTTGACCATCGGGAATTAAAACAATAGCTGTGTCCTGAGTTTGTCGGATTTCCTCTATGGCTTGCTTAGCATCAAAGTTCGGTTTAGATATATCATCGTGTTTGATATCGACAAGTACTCCTCCTTGGTTAGTAAACTGCTCTTTAAATTCCTGCCAGAACGAGTGAGTAAATGGACTTTTGGGATTATAAAAACCCGCCGCTTTTTGGTGACCATTTTTAACCAAATAATCAACCAAAGATTGGGCTTCAATTTTAGCGCTAGCTACCGTCCGTAAGAAAAAGTCCCTAGGGTGCTCTGTTAATTCTTCCGTTGTGGAGCCAGAGGAGATTAACACTAGCTTATTCCTGTTATAAATATCCACAGTTGGTATAGTCATATCACTAGCATAGTGGCCAACTACCCCTAGGATATTTCGTTCCTTGACTAGTGCTTTTGCCCTTTGGATTGCTTCTGAGGGGATATTGGTATCATCAGCAATAATAACTTTGAGACCCTTACCCTTGATTGATTTACCGTTTATAACATCCTTTCCTGGCAACTTGTCATCATCCTGAAAAAGGTCTAAGTTAACTTCTGTTTGAGCGTGAGCAATTCCTCGAAGAAGTTCTTGAGCTAGCTCCCGATGCTTGACAGAGCCATCCTTGTGCCTAACAATGGGAACCGCTACAGCAATGGTATAGTAATCTGATTTAGTAGCCTCTAAGAGGGCATTATTCAAGTAAATTAAGGTTTCCGGATCCGCTCCATCCTGTTGCCAGGATTGTTTAAGTAACTTAACAGCTGTTTTATAGTGAGCTTTTGTCCAAAAGCAATTCCGAACTTTTTCCCTGGTTTCTTGACGCCAAATTCCTAAATAATTTCTGAATGGCTCCTGACACTCGGCTAGTAACTTCACACCCCGTTGCTTGAAGTATGGTGCAGAAGTTGTATCCAGTATCTCTTCCCCAGAACTAATCTTGTCTCCTAACTTGTTAGGTTCTGTGGCAAGTTGATAAATGCCGTAAATGCCAACGAGCGCAACAGTAGCTAAGGCTAATTTTATCAAACCGTTTACAGATGCTGCTTCCTCTATAGGTGGTGTAGGTTCTTCCAATGATTCTGACACTGGCCAACACCAAGGTTTTGCTGTAGGGTGCTGATAAATCACCGGTAACCAAGTGGCGTAGGGTAATTTATGTTGTATCGATTCCAGTCTTTGCCTAGCTACTCTGACTGATTGCTCCAGGGGTTTTCTTTGGGTAAATTCTGTCAGAAAGAACTCCAAGAACTTATGAGCAACCTGATCAGGAATCGGCTCCTTCATAAGAATAACTTGTGGAATTTGTAGCTCAACCAGGGCATTGCCTAAACCTAACCCATCACAGCTATTAAATATCGCTAACTTCAAGCCATTCTTAATTGCCGTTTTTAGGGCATGTTTTAACTCATCAATGGTTAAGCTATCCGTGTCATTAATATAAATCCGACCCGTCATCCGGTCTCTTTTTCTCTCGCTAGAACTATGACCCGCAAAAAAGAGGATATGCCATCCCAGGGCATCCCGCAGGGAAGCTTCTAACTGCTCTCGTGTAGGCTTAACCAGAAACTCAAGTAACGAGTCTTTCCCAATTAATTGCTGCAAGTGTTGTTTATCTTTTTTAATATCAATTCCCTCACTGTTACCGAGAATTGCTAATACTCTGACCTGGTCTTTAGGAGGGTTTGCTGTAATTGTTTCGTACTCTAGAGGACTTAAGGTAATTTCAACCGAGTCATGATCCTTCCAAAAATCCCACAGGTGCCATGGGAGTCGCTGAAGCTGAGGGTTATCGGTCTGAATCATCACCCTAGTATGGGTATTCGTATCTGTATTGCTTCTCAACTGTGCTGCTAATTGATCCCTGATCCGGCGAAAGCCATGATTAGAGTTAAGCCATTGGTTAAGACTTTTGTTCAACTCATCAGCAAATTTATCACATTCTTGTTTAGAAGAGCGGTATATTTTTCTGTGCTTTAAGCGCGGATTTCGGTAAATATACTCTAAATTACGATATCTTTGCTGCCAATTACTGTAAAGTTGAGAAATCTTGGGATTTGGTGCTAACTGAGTAGTCAGTCTACCCTCAGCTAACTGACCTTGAGGTCTCCATTCAAAGGTGACCCAAATGTCACGTTTAAGGTCACCAATAAGTCTTAACACAACTACCTTATTCATGAGGCTATTCCTTTAGGGTTTAAGGAGATTAGACCAGGGAACTAGACAACAAAATACTCAGTGAAGCTAGCATCGCCTAAGGCTACTCTTAGAGTAAACTCTTCTTGGCGTTCCCCAATAAAACCATTGCTGATAATAGTATCATTAATCCCAGCAGATACTTCCGAAAAAATTTCTCCTGATTCATCAATCACCATCAGCTTGAGACCAAGGGGTATATGGTCAATCTCACGAGCATGCAGTTGTATCTCTATATCAATCTCTTGGTCGGATTCTTGAGTGACAGTAACTACTAAATCCATGGGATAACTAACCACGTTTGTATCCAAAGTGATGGATTTAGCTGCTGTAACTCTAGGTCTCCTAAAACGAAAAGCTAGCTGGGATGGTGGGGTAGATTTTTGGGTTTTAACCCTTTGCCAACCTTTGTCACAAATCTGGTTAAACCATTGGCTCAAGTTTACACATTGGCTGAGGGTTTCGATATGTTCCAGGAAATCTTCCAGAGACCCTAACTCAGATAGAGGTAACTCCTGAGTTCTTGGGGTTTTCACAAATCCTAGTAGGGTTGCTTCTGTAAGAGATTCGTTTAGTTGTACAGCCATATAACCAATCCGATTGTTCCAGACAACAGGGGGAATCTTTATAACTTGGGATTGATGTAGCACAGGCAGACACTCTAGTTTACCGAGATTGTTGATATATAAATCTGCTATATCTCCCAGAGTTGGAATCACTGGAGTTAAACTAGAACTGTTGGATAAATCTGTATCAATTCCCATACAATGACAGTAAAAATTCATAGCATAGACAGCCAAGATATTTAGATAAACTTGTTTGCCTCTATCAGCATTAGATTGGTATCTCCGGAACTTTTCTGCCCACCGATGGGCTGAAGGGGTTAGGGCAACTTTGAAGGTTAACTTTTCTTGTGTATTGTTCATAGTATTGTTGATATAGCAAAGGGAAAAGGGAGCAGGGAGCAGGGAGCAGGGAGTAGGGAGTAGGGAACAGGTAACAGGGAGCAATTAAGAGTAGTAACAAAAATTTTTAATTCAAATAGTCTTTTAACTGGCCGGGTAAATTTTTTAAACAACGGTCGTGAAATCCACTCAAAGTCTTTAGGGAAATTCCTAACTTAGATTCTAATTCTTTCCAAGAGTATCCTTCAATGCGTTTAAGAGCCAAAAATTTAAAATTGGCTTCAGGATGATTAGTGACGTAGGTTTGTTGAAAAAAACCATCAGGGTCGGATTCTATCCAGGCGATGATTTCACTTGACAAAAGAGGATTGTTGTGACGGTATTTTAGCTGATTCAGCTCATCGATAGACACTCGTTTGATAGAAGAATCTTCTGGAAAAATAGCTAGAGTTCCAAAAATAGAGTTAACCGCATCAGGAAAACGTTTTCTGATCAGAAAGTTAACCCATTGTAAGACTTCACCTTTGTTGGTGTCATAGTTATCAATATTTTGGCAGATATAAAGAAAAACTCGATTACAAGCTTCATCATAAATTTCTTCATAAAAACCCATAAATTTACCACGATGGGGACGACATAGCTGACCGGATTCCCGAATTGCCTTGACCAATTTGGTTAAAGCTATCTGTCGCATCCTTGTCTTAGCAGGATACTGTTGGGCTTCTGTAGCTAGCTGTCTGAGTTTTTCGTCTTGCTGTTGATTCCACACTTGACTTCTACTAGGTATCTATAGGGAACAGGGGATCACCGGAACAGTAGGAAAGACCTCCGAGGATGTTTTGGTATTATGACCAAATGGGATTTGATGTGATAAGCTGTTTAGTTTTCTGTTCATCAGCTATCAGCTAAAAGCCTTTGGCCACGCTACGCGAACAGCTATCAGGAGTATCATCCTTGATCCTTGATCCTTGATCCTTCGATATAGTTCTCTGGCTTAAGTTTAGGGTTTTCTGCCAAATCCGGTTAATTGTTACAAAAGTTAATATTTCCCTGTATTGATGCGTTCGCGTAGGGTGGCTGTAGGCCACATGGCGCTTCTCACGCAAAGTACTTCTATAGTACAAATATACTATAAAACCGTTAGTTTTGTACAAACCTAGTGTTAATGATTGATGGGATGGTTAATGGCGAATCACAATCAATCATGCTCCGTAATTCTTCGAGATCGCATACATTAGGCAAACTCAATTGCAAACATTGCTTTGCCACCATGTATATATAAGTTCTCAAATTACGACATCATAAACTGGCCAAGGAAAGAATGCTTAAGGCTTCCAGAGTTTTGATGTCGTAATTTTATGTCCGTCTTTGTTTAGACTCTCAAAGAATCGGCCTAAATCCTTTGTAATCTATCGGTTACCGCCACCGTGAGCTAAATCTGGATCAGCTTCACAGAAGAGAGTGGCAAGAGAAGAATGAGGGGGAATATATTTGGGTGTACTTAATTCAACTGTTAACCCCTATATTAACATTCCCGAAGCTAAAAAGCATATATAAAAATCAATATTTGCAATTCCCAATTCCCAATTTAAAATTAATAATTCTCAATTCCCAATTTCCAATTTTATTTTGACTATTGGATATCTGGATCAATCTAAACCATCATCAACTTTATAGCTTTAGAGCTTTTAATTCTATGTTTACCTCAACTCTCGCCAAAGTCGGAGCAGTTTTTGCCACTGCTTCTGCTGTAATGCTAGGTTACACTGCCAACGCACAGGCTGAAATGTTGTTTGACCGAGGACTACCCACAGAAAATCTCAATACTATTTCTGAAGCAAACCGCAGTAATGTCCGTTGGGCTACAGATTTCGAAAACCTGGGCTTCTATGGTGATGATTTCACTATCGGCAATGTAGGAGACACTTTTGTTATCGATACCATCCGCACTTGGATGGTACCTGCTATTACGGGTATTGGTGACCCAGACAACTTGGGGGATTGGTTTGAAAGCTTTACTCTGTTGACAGGTCTTGCCGCTGAGGATGATATTTCTCCTTTCGCCAGTGCAACGTTAGATTTTAACAGTAACGTGACGAGCAACCCAGATGTTACCATCACCCAAGTCCCTTACCCAGATACTGCTGGCTCGACATACGATAACTTTGGTGATTTCGTCAATATTTGGCAAGTGGATTTCAACAATCTCAACTGGACTATCGAAGGCGGTACAACCTATAACTTCGGGGTGCGGGGTGTTGGTCGTGAGATCCCTGATTTCGGTATTTTCTATCCCTGGTTTAACCATGCTTCCAACGCAGCATTGAGTGGTTCGCCCCAGGATGGCGCTGACAATCGTTACTTGCAGTTTGATGCCTCAGGTAACTTCGTTGATACCGTCGATAGCAATGGTGACGGCTGGGACAAGTCTTCGGATATTAATGTGCAGATTTTTGGCGAAGCGACTCCTAAGACTTCTATACCGGAACCAGGTTCTGTATTAGCTTTACTGGTGTTTATTACCTTTTTAGGGGCAGGTTCACCAAAGAAGTAAGAGAAATCAAAGTAACCATTCAGCCTTATGGGATTAGCTAAGCTTAAAATAAATCCCCTACCGAGGTGAGAGGTAGGGGAGCAAGGTATTGTCTTGAACGCAGACTGAGAGCTAGTAACTTGTGTCTAGAGCTTGTGTCTAGTTACTTGTGTTTGAACAAAAACAGACTAAGCAATACTTTAATTACAATACTGTTTGCTCTGTTTGTGTCGCCAAAATGGCTCCAATTAAAAAAAAAGGGAGCTTCGGAGTAGGGAGCTGACGTGCAATCGCCCTTATTTTGCTTGATACGGCAGAGATGAATGGTGCAGATTGATTTTCAGATCACCGTTTTCATCGCGAACATAACCAAAAGAGTATTCTACCTTGATCTCGCTACCGTCTGTTTTAGTGAAAAAATACTCACCCATCGACATGGCTGTATCGCAGTTGGTAATAATTCCTTCATTCTCAAAGCGCACTTTATTATAGGGCGCAAGAGCAAAACCTTTATCTTCGCTGATGCTGCCGCCGACAAAATAAGACAAAGCCTCTATCTCCTTGCCTCTGAACGGATCATCGCTGGCCAGTGTTGGTTTGAACAAAACCGTACTAATATCATAAGCATAAAGCCTGTCAAGAGTACTTTGTGCTTCTGCTTCTGGGTTTTCTGCCTTGCCAATGGCGACAATGGCTTTGCCCCAGCTTTCCTGTGCAGCTAGAACATCGTTTGTTGTGACAGGATTGTTGCATGGCGCAGCCTGTACCCTTGGCGTACCTATAAGGTTCGTGCAACCAGCTATTGTGGTTACTGTGGATAGGATTAAAAGTGCAGAGAAATATCGTTTCATGGTGATCTTTTTATTTTATAAGACTAGGCGTCAATGTCAGTACAGGACAAAAGTTGCCAAGAGAGCAGCGTGGGCGTAGCGCAATCGGTGCTTTTAAATAAAATAAGCTGTTAGCGCAGCGTGAGCTTTAGCTCACGGCTGTTCCCTTAGCTTGGTTTACTGCCAACGGCTGACGGCACCTCAAGTAGCCTGAGCCAAAAGCTGACGGCACCTCAAGCAGCGTGCGCGTAGCGCATATGCCGACGTTACAGATTTCGAGATCAAGCTGCTGAATCCGGATTCAGCTGTTTTACCGATCTCAACCCCGTAGCAATACCACAAATACTCTACCACCATTCCTCTAACATAATCCCAAATAATTGGGGTAAGTCGCTGATTTGAAGTCTCCTCGACTTGAAACGTTGAGGATTTTGGGCTGATGGTGTGCAACCTTTGGCTAATCGCTGTTAGTTGACGACATTGTAGCGTACCACAGCAACTTATGTATTTTACATAACATTTACAATTATTTACAATTAGGTTAAAATTGATATAATAATACAGATTGTGTACATGTGATCTAGATCAGGAGCAATATCTATAGGGAAATCAAAAGCTGTTTAGGATTGAGCCAAAACTGTTACGTGATCATAAGCTCTGGGAATTCTATTAGAAAGTCCTAGACAGATTGATCTGAGGTTACTAAATCCGGAACCAACAGCTCAACTGTTGAAGTCAACCATAGGCAAGACGCTTACCGTCCAAACCGAAAGTCAGGATATCAGTCCTGAATTCAGAGCGGGGAAAAGTTTCAGCTTGACTAGCTCAGCTGAGATATTCAACCTTGCCTGGCTATAGAAAACAACAATTACCACCAAAAGCAAAGCATCTACTGAGTTTTTCGGTATTGAGTAATTCTTACTACTGAACACTCAATCTATACTCACTATACTCACTACTCAATACTCCTCCAACGGATCGGTTTCGGGAGGGGTTTAGACTCGCTTTCTTGAAATTGTTACGGATATCCCTACGGACTATACCTTATGAATATTACCATTATTGGTTGCGGTTATGTTGGCACAGCTCTAGCAAATTTCTGGCATCACCACCAGGGTCACCAGGTGACAGCTACCACTACTACCCAAGAACGGGTAGCAAAGCTGAAGGAAGTCGCTTCACAGGTAGTGGTGATGAAAGGGGATGATGCCCAAGGGATGCAGTCGGCGCTTATGGATCAGGACACTATTGTGCTGAGTATTGCCCCGATCAGTAATCGGCAAGTTGATGCCAACTTCTACGAAGCCACCTACATCCCCACCGCTAGCAATTTGGTAGCAGCTTTAGCAGATCATCCCACCGTGAAGCAGGTAATTTACCTAAGTAGTTGCGCTGTCTACGGTAACCAAGAGGGGGCATGGGTAGATGAAAATTCTCCTATCGTTCCAGCCAACGACCATGGTCGGGTTTTGTCTTTGACGGAACATATTTTATTAGGAGCAAGCAGTAAAAATTGCAATGTCTGTATCCTGCGCCTTGGGGGGATTTATGGTCCCGGTCGTGAGTTAAGCAAGCGGTTTGAGCGACTGGCTGGCACGACGCTTCCTGGCAGTGGCGATAACTTTATGAATTGGATTCACCGAGACGACATTGTTCAGGCCGTGGAGTTTGCCCGACGAAATCGCTGCCAAGGTATCTACAACCTAGTTAATGACGTCAAACTTACGACGCGGGAGGTGACTGATCACATATGCGATCGCTACAATCTCCCCAAAGTGTTATGGGATTCCTCACAACCTAACTTCCGAACCAATAACGCCCGCGTCCATAATCAGAAGTTGAAAGTTGCTGGTTATGAGTTAATTCATGCTGAAACCTTGATTTAAACACAACAGTTTAATCGAGTTCCGTAAAAATTTCTGGGTTTTTAGGGACTTCGGAGCAGGGACTGAGGCCGTTGGCCACGCGGGGCGCGTTCGGAGCAGGGAGCATAAATATGTCTTAAGCTTTACTTCGACTACTCTACAATCTAGAAGCTGAGTTGGGTGAGGCGCACGACCGAATAGATGATAAAAACCAAGATCTCCCCATCTCCCCGCGCCTCCCACACCTCCCACCTTCCCTTGTCTTTCCCGATTCCCGATTCCCGATTCCCGATTCCCTACTCCCTACTCCCTACTCCCTGTTACCTTACCCCAGCCCTAGATCTCTCCTCAAAGTATTTTTTATAACAACTTTATTCATTTCAATATTTAGTAAATTTTTAGTTAAGTAGCTCAATTAGTTCGGATTGATATGTAATACTGTTTTTGGGAAATAAATCAGCCATCAATATTAACTAGTTTATTGTTCCAATAACTAGTAATTTAAAGTAGCAAAATAAAAGACAGCCAGGCTCAGTTTAGCACTTAATATTTAGTATGTTAAGTTAAGACATTCTACTAGCAGTGCTATAAAAATGTATGCAGCAATCTAGCATGCTAGGGCAATAATTTGGATAATAGGTTGGTGTTTGAAAACCTCTATTAGCAAAGGTAATAAGAGGATACAAGCAGTTGTTGGTGCCAATAAAAATCAGCATTAGCTTTCATGATCGATTTGGTTTTGGTAGATCACCTTGACTCTTGATTAACTACAGAATCCTTCAGGGGTCTGTCAACAAAAAAGGATTTTAACCCAACATCAATAAACTGACACAGGACGATTAGAACTATTGTCCCATAAAAAGCAGCTTGTTGACTTTGAACAAATTAGATAAACATTATGACTATTCCCAACGATCAATTCTGGACTCAATCCGTATTTCCTTCCGGAGCCGATGAAGCCTATGACCGCTTCGGCACTAGCTTAATTGGAGGGGATTTCAATGGTGATGGTCGGGGCGACTTGGCTATAGGCACACCCAAGGAAGATGTTGGTGGGGACATTAACACAGGTAAAGTCAATGTCCTCCGAGGATCTTCAACAGGCTTAACTAGCATTGTTAGTCAATTTTGGGAGCAGGACAATCTTGCTGGCAGTTCAACTGAAGCTTACGATCGCTTCGGAGATACCCTGATCTCAGGGGACTTTAATGGGGATGGTTACGATGACTTAGCTATAGGCACGCCTTACGAGGATTGGGGATCGACTACAAATACTGGCATAGTTAACATTATCAATGGTTCTTTCTTCGGTCTGACCAGCACTGGTAACCAATATTTCACCCAGACGGCCTTTCCTCAGGGGGGTAATGAAGCAGATGACCGCTTTGGTAGCAGTTTAGCTGCCGGAGATTTCGACGGGGATGGCTATGATGACTTAGCGATCGGTGCTCCTTATGAAGATCTTGATGGAAACACTGATGTAGGTAAAGTCAATGTCCTCCAAGGATCTTCAACAGGCTTAACTAGCTTTGGTAGCCAATTTTGGGAGCAAAACAATCTTAGTGGTACTTCTAATGAAGCTTTCGATCGCTTTGGAGAAACCCTAACCTCAGGGGACTTTAATGGTGATGGTTACGATGACTTAGCTATAGGAACGCCTTACGAGGATTTGGGATCGATTAAAGATACTGGCATAGTTAACATTATCAATGGTTCTTTCTTCGGTCTGACCAGCACTGGTAATAAAGTCTTCACCCAGACAGCCTTTCCTCAAGGGGGTGATGAAGCAGGTGACCGCTTTGGTAGCAGCTTAGCTGCCGGAGATTTTGACGGGGATGGCTATGATGACCTGGCTATCGGTGCTCCTTATGAAGATTTGACCAATGGGAACGTAACCGATGGAGGTAAAGTGAATACCCTTTATGGTTCTGCAACCGGCTTGACTACCACTGGTAGCCAATTCTGGTCTCAAGACGATCTCATTGTCAGCAACTCTGAAGCATTTGACCGCTTCGGGACTACCTTAGCTGTGGGCGACTTTAACAACGACGGTTACGATGACTTAGCTGTGGGAAGTCCCAATGAAAATATCAATTCAATCACTGATGCTGGGGCTGTAAACATTATCTACGGTTCTTTCTTTGGCTTGACTACTACTGGCAACCAGTTCTGGAGGCAAGGTCGTTCTGGCGTTAACGATATAGCTGAGGAGTACGATAACTTTGGATCTAGCTTGGCGGTGCAGGACTTCAATGGGGACGGCTACGATGACTTAGCCATAGGAGTTCCTGGTGAAGACCTCGGAAGTATTATCAATTCTGGTGCTACTAACATCCTCTATGGCTCAGCAATCGGTCTAGTTGTATAGAGCAGCTTGTTTATATAACTAGGGAATCGGGAACAGCGGATCTGGGAACAGCGGATCTGGGAACAAGCCAAAAATCCTGTGTACCTGATTAGACTCAAAAAAGCTATACTCCCGATTCCCTACTCCTTACTCCCGATTCCCAATTCCCGATTCCCAATTCCCGATTCCCGATTCCCGATTCCCGATTCCCGATTCCC
>WTKN01000328.1 GCA_011524395.1 Moorena sp. SS36440bin_2 | reverse complement strand
GTTCCCTGTTCCCTGTTCCCTGTTCCCTGTTCCCTGTTCCCTGTTCCCTTTGCTATTAAAAATTCTATTTATTTGCTTCAATATAAATCATACGAGTTCGGATTGTAATTCCTTGGCTGGGAGAAGTCCAACCTACAATAAAATAATCTTCGATGGCATTATCGATGGCAATTTTAGAGTGGTCATAAACTGGAATAGGCACCTTTTGAATATATTCCTCTGTTGTTTCATCAAGGCTAAAAATAATTGTTTTGCGAGCAATCCTATTCATCTGCTTAATAGCTGTCGCCACGTCTTCCACAAACAGTAACGAACTTAAACAAAAAACAAAATCGTAGGAATTGCTATCAAGTTCAGCTAGGGCTGTTTCAATGGGCTTGTGGATGGTTTTATACCCCCTTTTTGCCGCATAATCGAGCATTTTACTTGAAATATCAATCCCTGTATAGTCAAACTCCCCTTGCAACAATTCACTTAGTAGCCCTGTCCCACAAGCAATATCTAAAACACTGCCTTGATGGTGATTATGTCCATGGAAGATTTTCACTGCTTCATTGACATACTGTACATTAGAACTGGGCTGCTTTAAAACCTCGTCATACTTGGCAGCAAATTTATCATAATAGTCTTCAGCACCATTCTTTTTTGACATATAGCAATCCTAAATGATTTTGGATAAAATAGTGGGTAGTGGTAAAGATGTAGTGATTTGGCTACAGTCCTGTTAAGATAACGGGAGCTAAAATCACTACTTGTCTACCACTACCGCATTTCCTGCGCTCCTATGGATATAGCGTTTGTATTTGAGGTGTTAACCTAGGAGGTCTTTTTTTTCTTGGACAATACAACTGAGGATCTGTTTCCCCTCCTGGGAGGGGTTAGGGGTGGGTTGCTCTAGCATGCATGCCTCTTGCCTCTTGCCTTTTTCGGCAATTCCTGTGTTTACAACCCATATACAAATGCTATAGTTATCCAATATGTTCACAAATATAAGACCACATTAAATCAGATGACTCTTGAACTACTGGTTTTCCTGAGTGGGTTTGGGCTTCCTCTAAACCAGTAACATTTAATGTGTTAATCTCAGATAACACTCGCTTACCATCGTCATCCACTAATGTATCGAAGCCAAAAATGACTATGCCTTGCTCCAAGAAACTAGGAATAATCGTTTCAGCAATTCTGATTTCATCTTGATCCGGTTCGCCAACAGTTGTAGAACCCCCTGCTGACATATTGCAGATCCAAGAGTCTTCTTTAGGAATCCTGAGAAAACCTCCTGTCACTTTCCCATTCACCACTAGCACTCTCTTATCACCTTTGCTGTAATTTTTTAAGTACTTCATGGCTAAATAGTCACCACTATCCCTTAAACTTTCTTCAAGTACTGACTTGTATTCATCAAGGGAATATTGCTTATTCCCTTCCCAAGCCTGGTCATCAACTATCCTGATAATACCTTTACCGCCATAGCTGCGCAGAGGTTTTAAAACAATGGGAAACTTTTGGTTAAATTCTAAAATTTCCTCCAAAGTACTGCAAAGTTTCATGGGCGGACACAGTTCTGGAAAGTTCAGAAGCGATGCCTTTGTATCTGTTTTTTTGATTCCTGATGGACGATTAATGATTTTATCTTCCGGTACATGACTGGTGATGAATTCAAAAAACTCATCGGGTATTGGTCGGTCTATCCTCAGAAAAATCAAATCATGATCTTTAAAGTCTGTTTTGATGCTGGCATTTAAGAATTGTTCCCCGCTTTCTTGAGGAAAAAAGTTATCGTCAACCAACAAGCTCATTAACTCAGTGGAAGTATAGTCATAGAAAAATTCCTTATTTTTGGGGTTTCCCCTGCTTGCTACTTGAATAGAGTCACAAACAGGATGTTTAGCCATAGTTCTCAGTAGGGGATAGATTGAACTTATTCCCCCATGGGTATGATGATCAGTAATAGCTAGTATTCGATACTTTTTATTGGTCATGAAATAATTCCGGTAGTTTGGAAAACCCCGATTTTAATCGGTGGAGGACGTCTTGCATTTGCCTTTCGCCTAGGCAATTATATGACTTTGTGGCAGTTGTGGGGAACAGGGTAAGGG
>WTKN01000323.1 GCA_011524395.1 Moorena sp. SS36440bin_2 | reverse complement strand
ATTAAAAGCTGACTAGATCAGGCTTTGATACCAATTATCCTCAGAGAGGTAATGGTGGTTTTTGATGGCCCTTACTTTATTAATCACTCCGAAATCCAATTTTTACGCAGTTTTCTATAAAGTTTGGCTGAGGGGGTGACATGAGCCATTAAAAGCTGACTAGATCAGGCTTTGATACCAATTATCCTCAGAGAGGTAATGGTGGTTTTTGATGGCCCTCACTTTATTCATCACTCCGAAATCCAATTTTTACGCAGTTTTCTATAAAGTTTGGCTGAGGGGGTGACATGAGCCATTAAAAGCTGACTAGATCAGGCTTTGATACCAATTATCCTCAGAGAGGTAATGGTGGTTTTTGATGGCCCTCACTTTATTCATCACTCCGAAATCCAATTTTTACGCAGTTTTCTATAAAGTTTGGCTGAGGGGTTGACATGAGCCATTCAAAGCTTACTAGATTTTGAAATGTCATGCTCTATCGGGGCACAATCACGCTATCTTCGTTGCACAATGCCAGGTAAAGTTAGGGAATTGGTAAGAGAAGGTAGCATTTTCTTTAACTGAAGTGTATCTAGTATTATCCTAGTTTTACTTTTTTAAAACTGAGCTGTTTAGTAGGTGGGCTTAATTATCCGTAAAATAGTGATTGAAAGTTAAAATGCTGAAAACCCCTTTAATAAAGGCTTTCAGCTTCGTTTTTGTATTTTTTATTTTAACGTTTATTTATACCCAGCTACTTTGTCATCAAAGCAAATCCCACGCTCTTTACAGCTATCGTACCTTTACATTTAAACCAACCCTAGCCAGCGCCATAGCATCAGCTTAGCTTCTGGAGGGGTACACCGAGGAATAGCAATCATTCTGCTCCAGCAGAATTCAAGGCAACACTTCGTAACCCTTTTTGTAGGATTTGATCGGATAGATGGGGAAATAAGTTATTACCTGTTGTATCTTGTAAAAGTGCCTTTTTGACCGATCTTGGCATCTTAACCTTGACTTCGATTTCCATAAGCTCAACTTCCATTAATTGATTCTGGATAGCTTCGACTTGTTTGAGCCATGTTTCCCAAAACAAAGTAGCTTGAAACTCTAATTTTTGGGCAAACATAGCCGTGTCTTTGCGCAATTCGGCAACACTGACATCGGGAGTTGAACTAATTTCACAGGCGTGAGCAACAAACCAATGCTCTAGTCCTGTAGCAGTTACTTCTGGGTGAAACTGTAAACCCAAAGCACATTCACCCCAGCTAAAGGCTTGGTTCTTGTACTTTGAACTAGAGGCTAGACGAGTAGCACCATCAGGAAGGTCAAAAGTATCCCCATGCCAGTGTAGGACGGGAGTATGTTCTTTGGCTAAATAGTTCAAAGGTGACTTTTGACCTGCATAGCTCAGCTCTATGGGTGCCCAGCCAATTTCTTTTACACCACCAGGATATACCCTTGCTCCCAGTGCCCTTGCCATCAGTTGAGCCCCCAAGCATATACCGATGGTGGGTAAATTAGCGGCTAAACGCTGCTCGATGATGTGAAGTTCATCTTTTAGAAAAGGATAATCCGATTCGTCGTAGGCTCCAATCGGCCCACCTAAAATTATGACCAAGTCTGGATAGAGAAAATCTATCCGATCTAGATAAACAGAAGCAGCCTTGATATAGGTGACATGATAACCCTGTTGCTCGAGAACCTGATGTAAAGTGCCTAGATCTTCAAAGCAAACGTGTGTGATGGCGATGGCATTTTTAGTCATAACTTGTACTCAATTGATGGTATTTTGCTAAAATTTCATCTAACTGTAGTCGTTCCAGAGGAAAGTGTGAGAACCAAATTCATCGTTGTAGGCTTAGTTAGATCTGAATTTCAGTCCTCACCTGCATCTTCAGTTAAGAAGATTGGCCTGGGCGAAGCTATCGATCCCGCGCTGGGAGTCTAAAATGCCCAACTCTTTGGCGAGCTTAGTAATCCCGTTATAATCAATGCGCATCAGGTTAACCTCGTTGTCTCTTGCGCAATCACCAATCACCTCTTTAGTATGTGGAAAGCCGATCTGAGCCAACATTGCTTCCCATACACCAAGCTCGATATTGGCAAACCAGTGAACTG
>WTKN01000116.1 GCA_011524395.1 Moorena sp. SS36440bin_2 | reverse complement strand
CTGCTCCCTGCTCCCTGCTCCCTGCTCCCTGCTCCCTGCTCCCTAAAAACCAGAAATTTGTACCTCACAAGTCGTAGAATTGCTATATCTACTTTATGACTAACTCGACTTCTAATCCATTAGCTAAGGTATTAAACAACTGGATTTTATCATTATTCATAATCTTAACTATTGTTGTTAGTTTCCTCTCCGTAACTAGCTATTTTTTTAGAGATAACGTATACTTAGAATTCACGACTCATTTTAAACATCAATATTTGTTATTAGGGCTGTTACCATTAATTTATTTTGCCCTAACTCGCCGCAAATTTTTGGTGATAGTCACGTTATTTTCCTTATTGATTAACTTGACAGAAATCATGCCTTGGTATATACCTAAACTAAGCTTTGGCGCTTCTGGTGAACCCATGGGTCTGTTTCTGTTCAATGTCTCGTTTTCCAATACCCAGTATGGTGATGCTATTGCCCTAGTCAAAGAAGAAAAGCCGACTATTGCGGCTTTTTTAGAAGCCAAATACCCTTGGCCTGAACAATTAGAAGAGTTAAGGGAGATTTTACCCTATACTATTAGTATTCCAGAACTTAATATTGAAGTCTACAGTCGTGTACCATTACAAGAATCCGAAATTATGGAACACGGAAAATATCGTGGTTTGGTCAAATTAGATTTAAGCATTGCTGGGGTAGACGCTTCAGTAATTGTTACTCACGCCTATCCAAAATTTTATTTTGGGAAGCAAGGGGATTTGGGAGAGCAAGGTTGGCAGTGGCGCAATCAAGATTTAGAAGAGGAGATCGGGGATTATATCAGACAAATTGAAAAACCAGTAGTGCTAATTGGTGATTTAAACCTTACGATGTGGTCACCCTATTATAAACGTCTAATTGAAAGTTCGGGATTGCGTGACGCTCGTGCTGGGTTTGGGATTCTACCAACCTTATCACAATTTTCACCAGCCAATCCTTGGTTAGCTATTCCTGTAGACCATTGTTTAGTTAGTCGAGATGTTAAGGTTATCAAGATGAGAACTGGTCCTGATATTGGTTCGGCTCATCTTCCGGTAATTACTGATATAGCGCTACGCCCAAGTCAGAAGTCACAAGTTAGAAGTCAGAAGTTAGAAGTTAGAAGTCACAAGTCACAAGTTAGAAGTTAAAAGTTAGATTGTGAATCAAAAACGTAACCATTTGTTGAATCCGACCTCGAAGCCTGTTCCACGCTGACAACTGACGGCTGATAGCTGATAGCTTACTAATTAGCTATTTATATCAAGATTCTGAGTAGACCCCAATTCTAAGCGCTGTTCCCACTCGGCATCAATTTGATCTTTCCGTTCTATATCCTGATCCAATAAATCCTTCTCACTGCTATAAACCAAATTGTCTTCGCGAATCACATTTTGAGCGGCAAACTGTTGCGCATAGGCAATCTTATTCTGTAAAGCTTCATCCGGCTGATTAAGTGCGATCGCATTTTCCTGCCGTGCTTGATTCTGAGCTTCAATCTGTTTCTTTTTCCGCTGAACCCAGAAATATCGAAGCAACGGTATAGTCAAGAATCCTACCCCATAAGCCAATAGCAGAGGGTAAATTAGCTCCACAAATACTACAAACCCTCCTAGCTGTGCAGCAATCTCACCCCCCTTTAACAGAGAACCGAGGACTAAGGCTAAAACGAAGTTTACACTCCCTAACCCAATCGCCAGCATAATCTGGTTACTGGTTGCCTGAGAAAACTGCCACAACTTGGCACGAAGATAAGCTGGCACGGGCTGTTGATACTTTTGGCCAGCAGTTGTCTGCAATTTAGGGAAGTGATAGACAATATCCCCTGAGGGACTAACTTCCGGGCGTCCGTCGAATCGGATTAGCACTGGTAACATATAGTCTTCCGACTCTCGCTGGTAGCTTTCTCCTAGGTCATCAAGATAGGGAGCAATCTGTTGAGCTGCCACAGCCCCCCCGGAATTACGAATTACAGCACCAATCGTTTTCCAGCGACGTTCTTCTAAATCACTATTGGGATTGCCATCACCAAACAGAAAGGAGAAGACAGCCTCTAAAAAATTCATCTCACTATCTTCTCGGCCAGAACGGGAATTTCGCCGTCTCGAGGGATAATTACTGTGGGAGTATGATGGGTTGAACCACCAAAACAGATCCGGTCCAATCCAGAAACGGGGCAAAAATAGGATGCCGCCGCCACCACCAGAACGACTACTTCCTCCTGAGCCTCCTCCGTCAGAATCACTGTCACTGCCAGCTTTGAGGCTCAGAACAATAAATGCGATCGCAACAATCATCAACACAATGGAAAGCAGTAGAAAAATCCCGAAGGAAATCCGAATCAGGTAAAACAGAACACCCCAAACATGCACCCACCATGCTTGCAACCGTAGCTTTAAGAACTTGTTGCGGAGAATAGCGCGAAAGTTTTTGGGAAACAGATAAGCAATATCCCCTGACTCGGCCACTTGTAAATGTCCACCTACTTCTGAAGCCAGGACAAGTAAACCTTGCTCGGCTTGATGGATGTTTAAACCCACTTGGGCAGCAACATCCCCAACAGTGACGCGGTAGTCTAGCTGCTCAACAGCTTTCATGATGCTGGATGAAGGAGCCATAATTAGTTTTCTAATACTTAGTTGCGATCAAAGAAAATAGCTTTATCAAACAGAACCGTCGGACAGGTAGGACATCACCGGACCGGAAAACATACTATATATCCATGGGATACTCTGAATGCCATGTGCTAGATCTATGTAAATTTGCCTCCTATCTCAAGTATAATTTTTTTCAGTTTGGCAATTGTGATCACGTTTTTTTATACTGCAGTCCTTATTGATTCTTGAAAAGCGGTCAGATTTGTGCTGCTGTTGCCCCAACCCGCGATATTTCGCTCTGTTTCCACCACCTTCGAGGGAATTTGCCAAGAGTCCTTTATAATAGAAGGCTGACAAGAGTTAACAAAACTTAAGGCAGAAGCAGAGGTAGCAATGGCACTGATCACCACCGGCAAGTCATTCATCCGGGCACTAGAAAAGTCTGGTGCATTGGCAGTTTATGCACCATTAGAAGGTGGGTTTGAAGGTCGTTATCAGCGGCGTTTGCGGGCTGCTGGCTATACCACCGTTTCCATTACTGCCAAAGGACTCGGAGATCCAGCTGCTTATCTAACTGGAATTCACGGTGTTCGCCCTCCTCATCTGGGTAAGAAAAATATGGGTAAATCATCTGCAGTCGGTGATGTTTACTACCTGCCGCCCTTGGTAAACTACCAACTGTCAGCCCTATCTCCCAACTCTAAAGGGTTGGTGCTGTGGATTATTGAAGGAAATATACTATCTAGTCAAGAAGTTGACTATCTAACGACATTGCCCCAGCAAGAACCACGAGTCAAAGTAATCCTAGAGATGGGAGGCGATCGTTATTTCCGTTGGCAACCCCTCAAGGAGACTTTGCCAGGACTCGTTTCTGTCGCCAATGCCTAGTCTAAGTATCAATAGACTTCGCGGCAGTTGTCGGGAACAGGGAACAGGGAACAGTGGACAAGAATTGACGTGAACACTATCAGAAAAATACTTTTGCGCATAGGTCTAATGATGTCAGCTATCAGCGGTCAGCTTATTTGATTCAAAAGCCTGTGCCACGCTGTGCGAACGAGGCTGTGACTATCAAGCATTAGCTGTTCGCGTAGCTTGCGCGTAGCGCTTATACTGATAGCTGAATACTGATAGCTGAATACTGATAGCTGAATACTGATATAGCAATCCTAAATGAATTGTGATAATTTTGTTCCCTGTTCCCAGATCCGCTGTTCCCTGTTCCCTTTGGTATAGCTGAATACTGATAGCTGAATACTGATATTTCTCGATACCCAACCCCGTAAGTAGTCAAAAATGATAATTTTGATACCCTATAGAAGTATGATGATAGTGGGTAAGACTAGCAATGCTCGAACAACGTGACTACACCTTAATCATCGATAAAAGTGGCAGCATGTCGATTAGGGACCAACTGGGTGGAAGAAGCCGTTGGCAAATCATGCAGGAGTCTACCCTTGCCTTAGCCAATAAATGTGAAGAATTAGATCCAGATGGCATCACGGTATATGTATTTGCTGGTCGCTTTAAACGCTACGACAATGTAACCGCAGATAAAGTCCTACAGATATTTCAGGAAAATGAACCATCGGGACGCACGGATTTAGCTGGTGTTTTACTTGATGCCACCAACGACTATTTTAAACGTAAGGCTAGTCGCCAAACCAAAGCAAATGGAGAAACCATCTTAGTAGTCACTGATGGGGAGCCTGATGAACGCAAAGCTGTGATGAAGGTGATCATAGAAGCATCACGGCGTATTGATGTCGATGAAGAACTAGCAATTTCCTTCATCCAAATCGGCAATGATCTCCAGGCAACTAAATTCTTAAAAATATTAGATGATGAGCTACAAAATGCTGGGGCTAAGTTTGACATCGTAGATACGGTAACTATTGATCAGATGGAGGATATGACTCTCACTGAAGTTTTGATCAATGCTATTATTGATTAAAATTATTGACTAGAGGATTAGCATAGGTTAGTGATATTTTTACCGTCAGGGTGCGAGGTTAACGACAGTGCTGTAAGTTAACTGTTTTAAAATAATCCCTCAACAGTTAACAAGGTAATAGGAGACCAAAGTCGTGGAATCAATGGATGACTTGTTAGCCCAACTCAAAGCTGAGTATGAACAAAAAGATGCTGGTGTTCAACCGGAAGAAAAACCTCTGTTTCAGGAACAACTAGTTGATTTGCCACTAACTGATCCACCAACTAGTGAATCACCAACGAAAATACCTGATTGGGTGTCCAATGCTCAGGATCGGGATCTGGCTCATATGAGAACAGAGTTTGAGAAAAAAGACCAAGAAGATGCTATCAAACAACAGCAGGAACTAGAAGCTGAACAAAAACGAGTTCAGCAGCAAAAGCAAAGAGAACGAGAAGCCCTTAGTCAGCAAGCGACTGAGTGGCTAAAAAACTTAACTCCAAACTCAGCAGAAGGCTTGTGGTTTGAAGAATTTTCTGATTCCTATCCCTCCAAACTGGAGGCAGCAATTGACTATTTGCAAGCCTTGAAAGAAACTCAGTCTTGACTAGTAGACTGGTCTAATCTCATCTCATCTGATGGTGATCAGGTAACACAGACCCTAAGCAAACTGTCAGCATTTGAGGATTAATCTCTAAGATTATTATCTTAATTTATAATAGTAAATAGAGACAACAGTCAATCAAATAAATCCCCCATTACCTAACCTGATAAGCAAGTCTAGGGTGCTGCGCTTGAAAGATGTTTTTAACAATGATTTCATAATGTTGGCATAATTGAACTCCTGCCAAGGGTCTTACTGCTAAAATACATAGATGAGCTGTGGAAGTATTAGCTGGCAGTAAAATTAATCCCACACCTCAATCCTTGCGGATTGAGGTGTGGGATTAATTTTACACAGGGTATGCACGGAACAGGGAAACGAGCTATCAAGCTTGTGATCAATTCAGACGAAGTCATACCGCGTTTCTGTGCTTCTTGCTAGAACTGCCTTTTTTCAAAGTCGGTAATTCTGATTACTAGTTTTTTGTCTTTCATTTTGTTGGATTGACATTTATTCAGACGCTTGTTAAAATATTAATAGGTCGGTAAACAAGGTAACAACCAAGCATGAGATTAGCTTATCAGTACAAGGTCAAGCCAACAAAAGCACAAAAAGCCGTTATAGATAATTGGCTGTCAATGCTGTGTGCTCAATATAATTATTTGTTAGCTGATCGATTTAACTGGTACGAACAGAATCGTTGTTCTGTTAATGCTTGTCCCCTTGTTTGTCATCTTTCAGAATTAAAGGAAAATCCCGATTATTACAGCCAAAAAAAGACTCTACCAAACCTGAAAAAGACTCATCCTTGGTACACGCAGATTCACTCTCAGGTACTTCAGGATGTTGTCAAGAGGGTAAAACTGGCTTTTGATAGGTTCATAAAAGGAGACAGTAACGGTAGGCGAAGTGGGCGACCTAGATTCAAAAAACGGCACCGTTACCGTACTTTTACCTACCCTCAAATGAAAGAGGGATGTCTGGAAGGTGATCTAATAAACCTCCCTAAGATAGGCATGGTAAAGGTTGTACTCCACCGCCCTATTCCCGCTGGATTTAAAATAAAAACAGCCTCTATTACTAACAAATGTGATGGCTATTATCTGGTCTTATCTCTGGAGGACAAGACTGTTCCTGAGGTAAAGCCAGATATTAATCCGGACTCAATGATTGGGATTGATGTTGGCCTTAAAGATTTTTTGACGACTTCTGAAGGGGAATCTGTCGAGATACCTCAGTACTATCGAAAAGCTCAAAAACGTCTAAAAGTAATCCAGAAGCGTGTATCTCGTAGAAAGAAGGGAGGTAAGAACAGGCTCAAAGCTATCAAACAGCTTGGATTACAGCACAAGAAGGTAGCAGACAAGCGGAAAGATTTTCATTTCAAGACCGCAAATTATTTGTTATCAAAATATGATGTTGTTGCTCATGAAAAATTAAATGTAAAGGGACTGGCTAAGTCACGGTTGGCTAAATCGGTGTTGGATGCTGGGTGGTCAAGCTTTCTGACAATTATTTCAAGCAAAGCCGAAAATGCTGGCTTGTTGGCAGTTGCAGTAAGTCCCAAAAATACTTCGCAGAATTGCTCCAATTGTGGAAAAAAAGTTCCTAAAAAACTGCATGTTCGGTGGCATGATTGCCCTCATTGCGGATGCAGTCTTGACCGCGATCATAATGCGGCAATAAATATAAAAAATAGAGCGGCAGGGCAGTCCGTTCTTAAAGCCCAGCGCCTCCTAAGGGATGCCCGGATTGGCTGGGAAGCCTACACTGAACCCAACGGGTCAGTGTAGGAGCTGTCACTTAAGCTAGATTAAGAAATCGTGGCAATTAAAGGTAAGGAGGAAATGTTTTCGTGGGAGGTTCACTCGTGGAAGACCGTGACTATACGTTAATCATCGACAAAAGCGGCAGTATGTCTAGCCCAGACTACCAAGATAGGAGCAAAAGTCGATGGCAGATTGCCCAAGAGTCTACCTTAGCAGTGGCCAGAAAATGTGAACAGCTCGATCCAGATGGGATTACGGTTTACCTGTTTTCTAGTCGCTTTAGACGGTACGATAATGTTACCTCAGATAAAGTAGAACAAATTTTCCAAGAAAATGATCCCATGGGTCGCACCGATCTAGCTGGTGTACTAAAGGATGCCACCGATGACTACTTTAAGCGTAAAGCGGCTGGGCAAACTAAACTCAATGGGGAAACCTTCTTGGTGATAACCGATGGTGAGCCAGATGACCGCAAAGCTGTAATGCGAGTGATCATTGAAGCATCTCGGCAAATAGACAAGGATGAAGAACTAGGCATTTCATTGATCCAAGTGGGTAATGATGCCATGGCAACTCGGTTTCTCAAAGCACTTGATGATGACCTTCAAGGGGCTGGGGCTCAATTTGACATCGTGGACACAGTGACTCTAGAAGACATGGAGAATATGACCTTAGCCGAGGTTCTGCTTAACGCGATTATTGATTAACCGAAGAAGCGCCAAGATTCCCAATACCGAAACCCCATCCCACGACTAACTATCACGTGGGATGGCTTCTAATCAAAATAGTTTTGAAATAAAAAGAATTTTAAATTAATTGACACTATTATTTTATTAAAATCAGCCGTAAAAAATCAACCGCTACATTTAGTGTCAGAATAAAACCAACTACCCTAAATCTGCATTTTTTTAAAACAATTGAGGGATTTCCCCCCCCGGAAAGGTTTGTAAGCGCCTCAAAAAAAACCTTTTTCATTACTCGAATTGTAAAATTAGTCTCCCCATTTTCGCTTTAAAGATTTAGCATATAGGAGTGACTGAACTTTACTATCCCTTACATTCCTTAAGGGAAGGTGCTTGGTTCAAGCTCATTTGCGGAGCCAGTTTTCAACACCTCCCTGCTGTTAGAAGCCTAACCTTGGCTTACACCCTCGCCGGTGCCGATTGTATTGATGTGGCAGCTGACCCGGCGGTCATTTCGGCGGCGAAAGATGCCTTACAAGTCGCCAGCACCATGGGAAATGAAGCCAAACAGCGAGGGTTTGGATTCCGTGGCAGACCATGGTTGATGGTTAGCTTGAATGATGGGGAAGACCCCCATTTCCGAAAAGCCGAATTTGACTCGGATTTGTGTCCAGGGGACTGCCCTCGTCCCTGTGAAAAGATTTGCCCAGCACAAGCAATTACTTTCCAGAATGGCAGTGAAGCTTACTCTGGTGTGCTCGACCAACGCTGCTATGGCTGTGGTCGTTGTTTGCCAGTTTGCCCCCATCAGCTGATCACTAGTCGGTCATACGTATCAGCTCCTTTTGCGATCGCACCCCTGATTCTAAGCAATGGCGTTGATGCTATAGAAATTCACACCAAAGTCGGGAATTTACCAGATTTTAAAAGACTCTGGAATGCGATCGCACCCTGGTGCGCTCAACTCAAACTCCTAGCCATTAGCTGCCCAGATGGTAAAGATTTGATTGACTACCTAAAAGAAATCTACCAACTCATCCAGCCTTTACCCTGTCCTCTAATCTGGCAAACTGATGGACGTCCTATGAGTGGGGATATCGGCATGGGTACAACTCATGCTGCTATCAAACTGGCTCAGAAAGTCATCGCTGCTGGATTACCAGGATACGTACAGTTAGCTGGTGGTACCAATAACCACACCGTCAGCAAACTAAGAGCAGCTAGGCTTTTGAAGCTAGCCCAAGTTGATAGGTTGCCGGTTGAACGTTCTTACAACAACTTTGGCCAAAAGGCCATCCTAGGCGAACAACCAAATAACCTACCCTACGTTGCCGGTGTGGCTTACGGTAGCTACGCCCGAGTTCTACTCTCACCGATTCTAGAAAAGTTAGAACAAGACTATGACAAAGACGTTGATCACCACCAGGGATTCGTTGTTAATCCCTCCTCTAGAAACCTTGAAGATGTACCAGATCTGCTCTGGCAGGCTGTGGCAACTGCTCATGCCCTGGTGGCTCAACTCAAATCAGTCAAAAAAATTCCTGAGAGTATTTCATGTTCTTGACTTTAATCGATGAATACTGTTGGATTAAATTGGTATCAAAACCTTAAATTATTAGGGAGAAAAATTAGACATGACCTAAATCCAAAACCTGACTAACAACCGAAAGTTTAATAGGGCAAAAGTTAACAGCAGAAATCGCTTTATTTGGTCAAAACAAATGGTGAATTTTCCACTAAACAAGCTTTCAGAGCAACAACTGTCATTCCATCAAGAATCATCAGTGGTTTATGAAAATAACTTGGTTGAGGCGATGACCGTTAGTGGTCAATCCTCAGAGGTAAGTGACAATCTTCAACTAGATTGTGCCACTATACCTCCCAAGGAACACCAAGAAACAGTGGACAAAACTCAGGGGATTTCAAACTGTGAAAAAATTACAGATGACCTACCGAAATTACTAGACGTTTTACCATCCGAAATTCGCTCATCATTGGAAAAACATCCTGAAAGGGACAGTTTGATCGAAGTGATTATGGATCTCGGTCGCTTCCCAGAAGTGCGTTTTCGTGATCGGGCAGAATACCTTTGTGATACACCAGTTACTATCGAACAAATCAATCACTGTGTTGAGCGAGTAGGATCCTTTAGCGGTGATAACCGAGCAGGAATTGAGGGCACCTTGCACCGCATTAGTGCGATTCGGAACCGTCCAGGGGAAATTATTGGCTTAACCTGTCGTGTGGGTCGAGCGGTCTTTGGTACCATCGGCATGATTCGTGACTTGGTGGAAACGGGTTCGTCAATTTTGATGCTGGGGCGTCCTGGTGTAGGCAAAACAACTGCTTTACGGGAAATTGCCCGAGTTCTGGCAGACGAATTAGACAAACGGGTAGTGATTATCGACACCTCTAATGAAATTGCTGGAGATGGCGATATTCCCCACCCAGCTATTGGTCGAGCCCGACGGATGCAGGTGGCTAGCCCAGAACATCAGCATCAGGTGATGATTGAGGCGGTGGAAAACCATATGCCAGAGGTGATCGTTATCGATGAAATTGGCACAGAACTAGAAGCTCAGGCCGCTCGTACCATTGCGGAACGGGGGGTGATGCTGGTGGGGACTGCTCACGGGAATCGGATTGAAAACTTAATTAAAAATCCCACTCTTTCGGATTTAGTAGGCGGCATCCAGGCTGTCACCCTAGGCGATGACGAAGCCAGACGGCGAGGCTCTCAGAAAACCGTTTTGGAGCGCAAAGCCCCCCCAACCTTTGAAATCGCTGTAGAAATGCTAGAGCGTAAGCGTTGGGTCGTACACGAAAGTGTTGCGGATACGGTTGATAATTTGCTCAGGGGACGTCAGCCAAATCCTCCAGTCAGGACAGAAGATGAAAATGGTAAGGTCACCATTACCCGAGAATTACCTAGCGCTCCAGTTGCCATTCCGCCAAATGGTCGGAGCAAGGGTCACCTTACCCTAACGACTCCTAGCCAACCAAAAGGTTGGCGTTCATCTGGGCAGATGAAGCCCCTATCCCTTCAAGAACCACAGCCAGCTCGAGAAAATAGCATGTTTGAACAGCTGCTGGCTGAATCTTGGTCACAGCAAGACCGCTTGGGTCAAGGGATGGAGATGTTAGGACCTAATGGTGAGGATTTGCCACTACAGGTATATCCTTACGGCATTAGTCGTCATCAAATCGAGCAAGTGATCCAAATCCTCAATTTGCCCGTGGTCTTGACAAAAAACATGGATACTGCTGATGTGGTTTTAGGATTGCGATCGCATGTCAAAAGCCACTCCAAGCTCAAGTCCATTGCTAAATCTCGTCAGATCCCGATTCACGCCATCAAAGCTAGCTCCATCCCCCAGATTACTCGGGCATTAAGGCGTCTGTTGCACATGGATGACCCCACAATTCCCGATGCTGCTGATTTGGAGTTATTTGCCCAAAGCGTTAGCGAGGATGAAATCGAGGCTCTAGAAGAAGCCCGTTTAGCAGTTGAGCAAATTGTGATTCCCAAAGGCCAACCCGTAGAATTGTTGCCGCGATCGCCTAAAGTGCGGAAGATGCAACACGAGTTAGTTGAACACTATCGCCTCAAGTCTTCTAGCTTTGGCGATGAACCCAACCGACGTTTACGGATTTATCCGGCCTGAATCTAGGTTGCACAGGAAGAGAGGGGATAAAAACATGGGGAGGTCAGACAATCAAGATCTCTTTCTCTTCCTTCCGGTGACCATCAACTCATCACCCCCGATCCCCCTTTGACCCACACAAAGAAAAAATAATCAAAAAAAATACTTGACATATTCCGACTCAGATCTGTTATCATCTTAGAAGTGCAATCAATGGGGTGTAGCCAAGCGGTAAGGCAGCGGGTTTTGGTCCCGCCATTCCTAGGTTCGAATCCTAGCACCCCAGTTATAGTAGTCAGGTTATGGTGGTCAATCACAAACTAACCTGATAGTTAAGCAAAATAAGAAGCTTCTAAATTCTTTAGAAGCTTCTTTTGGGTTTTTAAGGGGCGTTAAGACTAACGGCGGCGTCTGAAGGAACGACTACCACCACGACTACTACCAAAGCCAGAAGGCGATCGCTTCGTGCTGCCAAAACCACTGCTTCTTGGTTTGGCTTTGTTAGCACTAGATGGACTAGAGGTGCGTAACTGACTTGAACCAAAACCACTTCCTGTGGAGCGATTAGCGTTGGGTGAGGCTTTACGAGTAGTGGCTTGATTAGCTGTAGGAGATTTTCTTAAGCTACCAGTAGTGCGGAAAGAGCGAGTATTTTTAACCACGGGTGGCGGTGATTGGTACCGTGTTTCATATCGCTTCACTGCTTGACTATAGCTGTTACCATAACCACCATAACCAGTTAAAACTCCTCCTGGTTGATAAACCGGTGGAACGTAGTATTGAGGTCGAAATAGCAGACTACCTATAGCTTGACCAGCCAACGCACCAGCAAAGGGAGCCCAGAAACTGGATTGCTGACGCACGATTACTGTTTCTTGTTGACCAGTTTGAGGATTAGGTCTATTCTCAGTAACATTGTGAACATATTCAATCCGGAAGTCTTCAGTTAAGTACATCACCGGCTGATTGTCATCAATACTCAGATACGTATTTTCCCCAGCAGCGACCTGCTCATCAGTCAGACGTGCCATCTGTAAATCCCTGCTCCGAAACACTGGAGGACTACCAGCAGGAGTATTGAGCACCATTAGGGTATATACCCCATTAACATCATCGTAGGTTGCCTGTTGTACGGGATATTTCCCATCACTCAACCGAGTCGGAGTAAAGGATGTATTCCCACCCCGATTCAGCGACACTTGGCTTGAGTTAGGAGAACCACACCCTACTGTAGTCCAACATAGGGTTAGAGATAGAACAAAAATCGCAATTGTACGTAACATATACTTAAAAAAGTTTTCTTAAATCACTATTGTTCTCTTAAATCATTATTGTCTAATCGCGCTTTGCTATGGGCTAGTTAATTTTTAATAAGACAATTTGGGGAAGATTTTCCGTTCGTCTTGCCCATCACCCCATCACCCCATCACCCCATCACCTGATAGTGAAAACTATAACACTATATTTAGTTAACCTATTTTATTATGATTACAGGGGAACCAGTTCCGGGAAATTGAGTAAAATGTGCTCATCAGTCAGTTCATCACCCAACTGTGCTGGAGAGAAGTGAACCTGGATAGCTTGCAAACTTTCCTTATAGTGGAGATTAATCAATGCCTTTAGACCTGCTTCTAGGTACTCAACACTAGCTAGGTTGGTTTCTAGTTCAGGAACTTCCCCTTCGTAAGCTACTGTGATCATAACAATTACGTTTTGGGTCACAGCTATGGATAAAGGTTCATTGTCAGCTAAGGGTGTAGTGAAATCTGGTTCAGACAAATAGCGCCCAGCTGAGTCAGTAAACAGTTCATTAACGTAGTCACCAGCTTCTCCTTCTTTCCAGAAGACATCCCCTTCATTGGCTGCCGATTGCCAATAGATCTTCAGCTGTAGCAGGTTTTGACAAATTGCTTCCAGTTCTTCCCCTAATACGTTCAAATCCCCATCTGATTCAACGGCTTCCCGTGCCGCACGATTGAGTACCCCCAACAAGGGTGTTACTTCTGAACCAGCTAAGTGTACAAACAAACGAAAAACTACAAATCTAGTTTTGCCACCAAATTTATTTAAGCGATCGCGCCAAGAGCTCATCCTTCTGTCGGCGTTCCTTACGCCGTTAATTAATCTTAATTATGTTATCTATCCTACTCTAGCGCATTGCTCACTGCCCCTACTGGATCACCGAACACCCGCATTGGTCAGGCAGAGCAAGGGAAGTTAGGGCAGCAAAACCAACTAAACGTTGTAAGTTCTATCAGAAAAAAAAACAGGAGCGATTGCTTCTGCACCAGTCAACCGCAGCTGACTGAGCAATCACTCCTAAACACACCC
>WTKN01000078.1 GCA_011524395.1 Moorena sp. SS36440bin_2 | reverse complement strand
GGTTGGCAGTGCATGAGTGCGATCGCTCCCACTCCGCCGCCTTTCGGTTGAAGCATTGGAGAGCGGTTATCTGAGAGACTTCTCAAGTGCCTCTGTCACTAGCTGGTTCAAGTTTATCCCTCGTTCAATAGCTGCGTAGGCTTTTCCGGTTCTATCCCTTTGAGTTGACCAAAAATTTTGGGTCTCAAGCCCCGTCCTTCTAGCTATGCTTTATAAACATATTTCTTTACAAAAAACTTGACAAATTTTAGGAATTATGAAGGGTCAATAAATAGATATTTATTGACTTGACAAAGCTGAATTAAACAAGTAGGCATATCGCCTTTCATACCGATTAGTAAAGGCCGAGGGGGGACTGATCAGCTTTGCAATCAGTTAATAGTCTTTATTATGGTTATGTAGCCTCTTCTTACGTACTAAGATTCATCAAAAAAAGAATTATGACAAAATAGCCAAGTACGGGCAATATCATCTAATCTTCTTAAACCACGCCAAAGAGTTTTAACTCCAGGAGCGCCATCAGATTTTCGCCCCAAGAAACCTCCCAATTGTGCAATCCAACCAATAACTTCTCCTAAAGTAGGAGGACGAGTAAAGGGATATTTTTTTTCATGAATAGTAGCGTAAAGAGCTTGCCATTCATAAGGTTCTAAAACTACAGAACAATCCGTTTTAGGATGACAACGAGCTTGATACGTAAGCCAAAGTAAACGCCAAGCCACAATCGAGTAAGTTGCCAAAGCCATCTCTAAACGTCGAGCAGTTCTTAATTGAAGTTTTTCCAGACCACAACCACTTTTTAGAGTATAGTGATAACGTTCGATTAGCCAACGATAACTATACCATTTAACATAACGAATTACCTGGGAGCAATTACTAATTGGTAAATTCGTCAGTAACAACCAACTAATTGGCTCTTCTGACAATGGTGGGTCTTCTTCTACCGCTAAAATGACTTGTAAGTTGATGGCTGCTAAGTGTTTTGGCCATGGACGATTTTGAGGCGCTTTAATAGTTAAACTGGTAAACCTAATAGTTAATTTAGCACGACGAGCTTTCCGATTTAAATGGCGTTTTAATTCTACAATTAGTTCTCCCTGAGGCTGAACTTTTTCTAGGGCTTCTTTTAAGTGTTGATCAGAGTCCATTAAACATCTGTTTTGAGTAGCTCTAATCAAAAAAGCTGACTCCAAACTACTACAGGCAGCAAATAAATCATAAAAATCGGCTTCTCTATCGGCAATAGTCACGACTTTTTGACCAGAAGTAATTAACTCTTTTGTTGCCCTTAACCCCAATAACCATTTATTACTTTCCTTGGAATTAGTTGGTTTTTGATGACGGGTTGACGCTTTTCCTAATTCTAATATGTTTCTTGCCCATACTTGTTGGTTTATCAGTCCTAAGGGAATTCCTTCTATGGTCACTGCTATAGTCGAGTGTACTTTCAAACCCCGTGAATATTTACTATCAAGATATCCCATTCCTTGAGTAGCTGGATGATTAGTATAATTCAATTCTGTTGTATCCTGAATAGCTAAGATCCAATCCTGTTCTGTAATTCTTTTTAGAGTCGAATCGATGTGAGCTTGTCTAATCTGTTCTGGTTTTATATATGGAGAGTCCCAAAAGTCATAAGTGGCTTTGGTGGCTGCCCAAGTCCCGCAGGCTTCTGGCACAGTTGCTGACGATTTTTTAGATAGATTATCTACGATGAGGATTAATCTTTTGGTTCGTCGAACATCTCCCAATTGAGCATTTTTTAATTCGGCTGTAGCCCACCCTGACATCAACTTTATCCTATACATTTGCTTTCATATTTTAATATGAAGAGAGGATCAATTTCGTGATATCTACCCCTATCACGCATACCCGAGGGTACCCTGATCATCAAAATTATCTCCTGATCAATGTCAACTAAATTAACATGATTCCCCCAAAATCCCCTCGTGCCTATCACGATTTTTCGCTCCTTTTTGGCAAAAGGCTTTCCCTATACAAACTGAGCGAGAACCTGGGACGTCAAGTTTTTTGCTCACAACAATCATATAAAGTTATTTTTGTCAAGTTTTTTGTAAAGAAATATGTTTATAAAGCATAG
>WTKN01000414.1 GCA_011524395.1 Moorena sp. SS36440bin_2 | reverse complement strand
ATAGGACCATTATATCTCTATATGTAAAGTTTTATTAAGGCATTCAACATTTCTGCCTTTCTTCCAATTTTTTGAGAAAGGTTGTATTGTTGCCATAACCGGCATCAATTAAGACGATTCCTGGACGATACCCCCGAGCTAAACTCCGGTCAATTAACTCTATTCCCAAGTCGGGCTTCTTATGAAATTCCTCATCTTTCTTTCCCAAAGCTAGTGAAGTAGCATGCTGATATAATTCTAGGTCTAATGGTAAGCTTTTTTGGCCATCATAAATATGGGTTGTTACGATGACTATTCCATTGTCTATCTTACCGATTTCTCCTAGATACTGCCTTCCCACTCCGTCAGTCAAGTTACCACTTTTTCTATGTCCAGAGTCATCCAAAATCAAGGCAAACCCTCCCTTGATTCGGGTCCCTTGAACATTTGTTCATCACTTGTAAACGGCGTTCATTGATCTTAACGGCATCCCAAGGGGCATCAGTCAAGAAATGGTGTAATCGGCTGTAAACTACACCATACGCATTATTGGCCATCTGTGTCAGGTTTTTCCTCTCGCTTTCCCCTAATAATCCCCCTAAATAATGTCTAAATCCGGTTTTTTGGGCTTTGGTTTTGAAGCAATCGTCGAAACGTTTACACCATTTCTCAAAGCACGGGGGCATGGCGGAGGGAGTGGTTTCTCTCATGGAGGTAATTTCGACGTAAACTTACTGTCTGATAAGTATTATAGCCTTATTTTACTCTTTTTATTGTTTAAGTCCCATTAGTCTCATTTGGGATAAAAGCGATGCAGCGCGGTCTTGGGGGTTCCCCCCGGAGACAAAACCTGATTACGTGGAGCCTTTATGGTTGGTAGGCTATGCAGAAAAGGGGAAAAACTTATTGATTAGCGTGATTTGCGCCTTCATGCGGGGGTTTCCCCCATGAGCGACTGCATCAAGACAAGGCGACCCTGTCTTACGGTAAATTCAAACCATGAGCGACTGCATCAAGACAGGGCATTTCCCATCTATTTTACTTTGTTGGCCAAGTTAGGGAGTAGTAATTTAACAGAACAAAAAAGTATCTTGTCCAAGGTTATTCCAATTTTTAAAAACTATAAAATCTGCCTGTTAGGAGATAGAGAATTTTGCTCAGTGAAATTAGCAAAGTATTTACAGGACTTAGGTGTATTTTTTTGTTTGCGATTAAAAAATAATGACTTTCTTGAATATGAAAAAGATAATTGGGTTGAACTCAATGATTTAGGTTTAGTCCCTGGAGTATCTTTATTTATCCAAGGAGTTAAAGTGACCAAGACCAGGGGATTTTTTAATTTCAATGTAGCTTGTAAATGGCAACGTAAACTCAAAGGTACATCTCCGTTCGCGTAGCGTGGCCAAAGGCCAAAGAACCATGGTTTTTACTGACAAACTTTTCTAACTTAGAGTCGGCAGTTTCAGCTTATAAAAAAAGATTTGATTCGTTGGCGAAGCCTGGCGAGCGAAGCGAGGCATGGAGATGTTTAGAGATTTTAAAAGCGTGATTTGCGCGGTCTTGGGAAGGCAGTGCGGTCTTGGGAAGGCAGCGCGGTCTTGGGGGTCTCCCCCATGAGCGACTGCCGTGGTTCCCCCCATGAGCAACTGCCGTGGTTTCCCCCATGAGCGACTGCATCAAGACCAGGTGGTTATAATTTAGAAGACACTAAGCTTCAGGGTGAACGCTTTATTTCTCTAGTTTTATTGATAGCAATAGCTTACACTTCCGCAACATTTCAAGGTCAGCATATTAAAGCGATGCAGCGCCTTCATGCGGGGGTTTCCCCCATGAGCGACTGCATCAAGACACGTCAAGGAATACAAAAATATGTTGGTCGTGTGAAAGAATCTGGTCGAATAGAGCGGAGGCATAGCAGTTTTCACATTGGTTTATACGGTCACACCTGGGTTAATTTTAAAGATTTTTGTATAGAGTTAGTAACCGAATTAATGAGACTGAATCCTAATAAGCGATGCAGCGCCTTCATGCGGGGGTTTCCCCCATGAGCGACTGCATCAAGACAACGAAAGTATTATCAACGAGGTATAAGGGCTAGGTCGCTTATAGAGTCTGGGTTTTAG
>WTKN01000182.1 GCA_011524395.1 Moorena sp. SS36440bin_2 | reverse complement strand
TTTCTAGGATTTATGAGGTCAAAGTCCCCCTTGATAAGGGGGATTTAGGGGGATCCCTTTGTACCTCATGCCATAGCGATGCAGCGCGGTCTTGGGAAGGCAGCGCGGTCTTGGGGGTTCCCCCCATGAGCGACTGCCGTGGTTTCCCCCATGAGCGACTGCATCAAGACAGATAATTGCTAGATTTGGTTTATAATGTGAACTATAAGCTATCAGCATTAGTCTAATGCTGATAGCTTACTTAATTCGAGTTATCATTGGTAATAAAAAAAATAGCTTCCTATCTTTTATGACCACAAAAGACAGAAAGCTGAAATAGCGATAGAATTTTTAGTTAAGATATAAACAAGGGAACAGGAAACAGGAAAAAATTGAGGGTATCTAAGGATGGGATGAATGCGATTGGCTTAGGTTAGGTTACGGGATTGACCTAAGGCCATGTTACGCGATTGACCATAGGTCACGCTAAGCGATCGCATTGCTTACTTGAGGCGATCCCATCCTTCGATACCCGATTACCACTCAAAATCTCCTCACACTTTCCACACTCTCTTCCGGAGGGGAATTAAGAAATAGTCGTGATTGCCCGACCAATATTAATTTGCAGGCCATCTAAGGATTCTTGGCTTTGGATAATACCAATCAGTTGCTCAGAACCGTTACCATCAAAACCGTCAGCATCGAAGAAGATTCCTAGACCAGAAACGCCATTAAGAAGCTCAACATCTTCTAATGTATACTCTATGGCTCCTTTGAGCTGGATCACATCTTTACCCGGTTCAAAGTCAGTAATCAAAGCGTAGCTTGGAGGGGGTTCTGTGGGAGGGGGCTGAATGATGAATCGAACTTGACTATCATCATAATAAACTGTGAAGGGATCTCCGAGAACGAAGGTATCTTTGCCTACACCACCAGTGAGGGTATCCCTCTCCAACTGACCAGGTTGTTCGTCAAAGATATCCACACCAACTAAGGTATCATCGCCACTGCCACCGTTGAGGGAATCTCTGCCAAAGCTACCCTCTAACTTATCGTTGCCACTCCCCCCAAACAGCGTGTCATTGCCAGTATCGCCATCAAGACTATCATCGCCCTGCTCCCCAAGCAGCAAATCATCACCTCCGCCACCGTTGAGGGAATCGTTATCTCTTCCCCCAAAGAGAAAGTCCCAATCATCCCCTCCATTTAGGGTATCATCACCTCTGTCACCGAAGAGTACGTCTTTGCCATCAAAACCATTGATCTCATCGTTAAACCGAGTACCAACGAGAAAATTATTCCCCTTATCACCGTTGATAACTGCCATGTTAATTTCTCCTTGTTTTTTTCCCAATAGGGAATCAAGCCTTCTATTGTTATTACAAACGATTTATCTCTAGTTGTATGGCCACATTGGCTTAAATTCAGAGTCTAGGGTGAATGGGTTAATAAGGAAGTAGGGAGTAGGGAGTAGGGAGTAGGGAGTAGGGAATAGGGAACAGGGAACAGGAAATATGGCATCAAAAATTCTCACAATCCCGACACGGATTGCTATAGCCACCCACTGGGCAAAAGCAGCTTTAGGATGAAAAAAACTAGTTCGTTCTTTGAAGGAGTATATATGCTAAGCAAAAGTTTTGTTTCTTAGAAGGCTCCAAGAACTAGTCATAATAGATGTCTCGTCGATGAGCCACTTTGTGGATTGTGATGCACTTAGCCTCATTGTCAAAAGAGTAAATTACCCTGTAATCCCCAATTCTGAGTTTGAAGAGACCACTTAAATTTGCACTTAGTGCTTGGGGAGTAATTCCATCAAAGTTATCGCAAAGCCAGCGAATTTTTCGTATAATTCGCTCTTGCACCGTTGAAGTAACTGACTCCAACCCGACCATTGCCTTTGCTGTAAACTCTACGCGGTAGCTCATTACCAGTTTAAACCAAGTTTCTCAGCTACTTCCTCTGCAGGAATACCAGGCTCTCCAAGCTGAGTGCGGTGAAGCGAATCAATCAACTCCTGCACAACCTCAGGTCTGAGTTGTTTATTTTTATCAGGATCACTCAACAGTGCTTCTAGAGTTTCAGTGACTGTTTCTTGGATGAGAACCTTAAACTCTTCAATTGTGAGGTCTTTAACTTGCATTGTCTCTCCCATCACATAGTTACTCTATAGTATACACTTTTTTATAGGAGATTGTTAGTTTCTCGAATTGGAGACAATTCGCTAGCCAAACTATAACCAAGTTTTTAATCCCTGTACTGCCTAACTTGTGCTGCACCGTAAGGACTCACGATCCCAAGGAATTTTATAAGAGATCCGTGCCGACGTAAACTGAGTTATTAGTGCTGGCTCTGTTAACTATAAGTATGAACAACGCTATAAATCTGGTTTAATGGGTTCGGGTAAACTAGTTAATTAACCTTGCCCAGCCAGTATTAAAATAATAATAAATTGTCTAAACTAGTTTTGCTATGAGTGTTGCTTGTAACCTTTATTGAAATTAAATTTTTACCTTCAACATTCAACCTTAAACTGTCAAAAAACTGCTACTTATAGTCTCGTTGAAACCTAATTTTGTCTAATCTTTAAATTATACCAAAAAGAAAATAAAATAATTTGGTTGATTTTTGATAAACTAATTATAAGAGCCAACATAAATGAATAAAATTCCGTCAACTGTCAACGGTTAACACACCACTGAAGTCAATAAATAGCAACTGAATCTATGAATAGCCCTTTTCTCAATCACCTCCATAGCCCAAAGCGCCCGGTTATCGTATTTGATGGGGCAACTGGAACCTCTCTCCAAACCCAAAACCTAACTGCTGAAGACTTTGGTGGACCTGAGTACGAGGGATGTAATGAGTACCTTGTCCATACTAAACCAGAAGCAGTGGAAAAGGTGCATCGGGGCTTCCTGGAGGTGGGAGCAGATGTGATTGAAACCGATACCTTTGGGGGTACCTCGATTGTACTGGCAGAATATGATCTAGCTGACCAAGCCTATTACCTAAATAAAGCTGCTGCGGAACTAGCGAAACGGATGGCAGCGGAATACTCTACTCCAGAAAAACCTAGGTTTGTGGCAGGCTCCATGGGTCCTGGTACTAAACTCCCTACCCTGGGACATATTGATTTTGATACCTTGAAGAACGCCTATGTGGAACAAGCCTTAGGGTTGTATGATGGCGGTTCTGATTTGCTGATTGTGGAAACCTGTCAGGATGTGCTGCAAATTAAGGCAGCCCTGAATGCCATAGAAGAGGTATTTGAAAAAAAAGGGGCAAGACTGCCACTGATGGTATCGATCACTATGGAAGTGATGGGTACTATGCTGGTGGGGTCAGAAATTAATGCGGCGCTAACGATTCTAGAGCCTTACCCGATTGATATCCTTGGTCTTAACTGTGCCACTGGGCCAGAGCAAATGAAGGAACATATCAAATACTTGTCTGAATGTTCCCCATTTGTGGTTTCTTGTATCCCTAATGCTGGATTACCGGAAAATGTCGGAGGGCACGCTCACTACAGGCTTACTCCCATGGAACTGCGGATGGCACTGATGCATTTTGTAGAGGATTTGGGAGTACAAGTTATTGGTGGCTGTTGCGGTACTAGGCCAGCTCATATTGAACAGTTAGCGGAGCTTTCCAAAACCCTGACCCCGAAGGAGCGACATCCTAAGCATGAACCGTCAGCAGCATCGATTTACAGCTCCCAACCTTATGAGCAAGATAATTCTTTCCTAATTGTTGGTGAACGGCTCAATGCTAGTGGTTCTAAAAAGTGCCGCACCATGCTCAACGCAGAAGATTGGGATGGATTGGTATCTTTGGCTAAATCCCAAATTAGGGAAGGGGCTAACGTCCTAGATGTTAACGTGGACTATGTGGGACGGGATGGAGTTCGGGATATGAACGAATTGGCCTCCCGTTTAGTCACAAATTCCACCTTACCCCTGATGCTGGACTCCACTGAATGGGAAAAGATGGAGGCTGGCTTAAAGGTAGTTGGGGGTAAGTCTATCCTGAACTCCACTAACTACGAAGATGGGGAACCTAGGTTCTATAAGGTACTGGAGTTAGCTAAAATCTATGGCGCGGGAGTGGTAATTGGTACTATCGATGAAGATGGTATGGCCCGGACAGCGGATAAAAAGTTTGAAATTGCTAAACGTGCTTATAACGATGCGATCGCATATGGTATCCCAGCTCATGAACTCTTCTTTGATACGCTAGCGTTACCAATTTCCACAGGGATTGAGGAAGACCGGGAAAACGGCAAAGCGACAATCGAATCCATTCGTCGGATTCGGGAAGAATTGCCTGGGTGTCATGTTATGCTGGGGGTTTCTAATATTTCCTTCGGACTAAACCCAGCAGCACGAATTGTGCTTAATTCCATGTTCTTGCACGAAGCAATGCAAGTGGGGATGGATGCAGCCATTGTTAGTGCTAGTAAGATTTTACCCTTAGCCAAGATTGAGCCAGAGCATCAAGAGGTTTGTCGAAAACTGATTTATGATCAGCGAGAGTTTGATGGGGATGTGTGTACCTATGACCCCTTAACCCAGCTGACTACCCTGTTTGAAGGGAAAACCACAAAACGCGATCGCTCTCAAGATGAAAACCTATCGGTAGAAGAGCGGCTCAAGCGTCATATTATTGATGGGGAACGGATTGGTTTAGAAGAACAACTGGAGAAAGCCCGAGAAAAATATCCTCCCCTGGAGATTATCAATACCTTTTTGCTCGACGGTATGAAAGTGGTAGGGGAGCTATTTGGTTCTGGGCAAATGCAGCTGCCGTTTGTATTACAATCTGCTCAAACCATGAAGGCAGCAGTGGCCTATTTAGAGCCATATATGGAAAAATCCGAAGCAGGGAGGAATGCTAAAGGTACCTTCATAATTGCTACGGTGAAAGGAGATGTTCACGATATTGGCAAGAATTTAGTGGATATCATCTTGTCCAACAATGGCTACGAGGTGATTAACTTGGGGATTAAACAGCCAGTGGACAATATTATTGATGCTTATGAAAAGCACAATGCTGACTGTATTGCCATGAGTGGGCTACTGGTGAAATCTACCGCCTTTATGAAGGATAATTTGGCAACCTTTAATGAGCGGGGAATTACGGTACCAGTTATTCTAGGGGGTGCTGCCCTAACACCAAAATTTGTCCATAAAGACTGCCAGAATACCTACAACGGTCAGGTGGTTTATGGTAAAGATGCCTTTTCTGACCTCCATTTCATGGATAAGTTAATGCCAGCAAAATCAGCTGGTAACTGGGATGATATGAAAGGGTTTATCGATGAGCTAGAGAATGGTGTAGCCGTTGAAACCTTACCCATTGACAAGTTGCAACAGAATGGTTCAGCGGTTGACAAGTTGCAGGAGAATGGTTCAAAAGACAACTCTAAACCAGCAACTCCCGTTTCAACTCCCGTAGATACTAATCGTTCGGAAGGGGTAACCTTGGATATTGAGCGTCCAACACCGCCATTCTGGGGAACCAAGATACTCCAGCCAGAAGATATTTCCTTCGAGGAAGTCTTGTGGTATCTGGATTTGCAGGCGTTGATTGCTGGACAATGGCAGTTTCGGAAGCCAAAGGACCAGTCGAGGGAAGAGTATAATCAGTTTTTGAAGGAAAAGGTTGACCCAATACTGGCCAAATGGAAGGAAAAAACTCTTGCTGAGAACTTGTTACATCCCCAGGTAGTCTATGGATATTTTCCCTGTTTAGCTGAGGGGAATTCCTTGATAATTTATGATGCCCAAGGGATGAATTCCGAAGGCGCTAAAGACTCTAAGGAATTGCAAGAGGTGGCACGATTTGAGTTTCCTCGGCAACGGTCTGGTAAGCGTTTGTGTATAGCGGATTTCTTTTTACCGAAGGAGTTGGCAGAAGCAGGTCAATTCGATGTGTTCCCAATGCAGGCGGTAACTGTAGGGGATATTGCCACAGAGTACGCTAAGAAATTATTTGATGGTGATCAATATACCGATTATTTGTATTACCACGGATTAGCGGTACAAATGGCTGAAGCCTTGGCGGAGTGGACTCATGCTCGGATTCGTCGGGAGTTAGGGTTCGCAGATCAAGAACCCGATAGTATTCGGGATGTGTTGGCTCAGCGCTATCAAGGTTCACGGTATAGTTTTGGCTATCCCGCTTGTCCAAATCTCCAGGATCAGTACAAGCAGTTGGATTTGTTGGAATGCGATCGCATTAAGTTATACATGGATGAGAGTGAGCAGTTGTATCCAGAGCAATCTACGACAGCAATTGTAGCTTATCACCCAATCGCTAGATATTTTACTGCTTGATTAGTTAGGTTTTTGAGAATTGACTCTTGTTCCCCCCAAAGTTGGGGGGCTAGGGGGGCTAGCTGCTGTTGGTTATTTTCTACAAAAACATTGCAATATCTACAAAGATGAGTTAGACTTTAAGCATAGATTTAATTCCATTAAAGATACTTTGTAACTTAAATTAAAGCCGATAACCAAGGTTTTGGTAGTTACGTGTTTTTGTCCAGAGTGGAGTTTCATTTATGCGCTAAGCCTGGCTTCGTCTGGGTTTAGCCTTGGGAGATACCCCCTGGCTGCGAGAGCAGCTTGCATTAGTGGGCTAAAATCTGCAAAGTAGATTTTGGTAGCTAAAAAGTATCGGCAAAATTCAGTTGAGCTAGCAAGATTTCAGTTAATAAAAGCTGGAATCTTGCATCATTGTTATTAATCATAGGGTGGGCAGTGTTTATCAAGGTGCAAAGCCCAGCTTGGTGAATTTGTATCAACTAATGTCCACCCTAAATGACTTCGAACTTGCCATCCGTGCGTACATAGATGATGCTTTCTTCTCCCGTTTTAGACCAGACCTGATGCTCCGACTCTCCCTTGGAGCTGAAATAACTGCCCGGCACCAAGGTCTTGACCTCGGTCTCACTCGGCACTTGGTACTGTGGTTGACCTTGGATTACTACAGCGCGGAAGGTTGAGCCGTGGCTACGTATCTTTCCAGTAAATTTAGCCGGTAGCTTGACAAGGGTCCCGTTCAACTGATCGTCCTGCGGGTTGCCCCAAAGAAAGGTGACCTTTGCTCCATTGCCAGAGGGTGGCATTCCGGGCTGATCGATCCAAACGATGTTCGATACGTCCACATTAATCGGCTTCTCTTCGCTATCAAACGCCTTCTCTGCAGGAAGGACTCCAAATGCATCTTCAACCTCTATGTACGCCAGGCTGTTACTACCCTTGGCAGCGGTAATATGTACACCTCCGGCTGGCTGGGTCCAGAAAGAACTCGCAGACATATACATCTCCTCGGCATTAGGATCATCGTTGTGAATGAGGCCACTAATGACCACTCCTCGGTAGGCGATATTATGAATATGAGGTGGTGACTTGAAGCCGTCTGCTGGCTTAAGAAGAAAGCCTGCTGCTCCAGGGCCAGTACGATCGCCCCAAAGAGTACCAGCCTGCGGGCTCTTGTCACCGCGAGCGGGGTTGAGTTGCTCCCATTTGACTTCCGAGGTCAAGACAACCTTGGGGGTTGGTTCGGCTGCTGATTTTGGAGTGATACTGTCGGATGGAACCAGCAAGCTAGTGCAGGCAGCAATTACGAGGCTTGTAAGTGCTAGTGCTAGAAACCTTCTCATATTAATACTCCTTTACGTGGGGTATTGATAGATATGACAACTCTAATAATACCTGTTCTGAAAGTAGCAGCGATTCCAGCAGTTATGACTTCAGCAGCTCCAGCAGTAGTGATTATTAAAAACGAAAGTTAATACTATCGATTATAAAACAATGAAACTAGACTATGACCTTGGAAATATGAAAAGCCGCCCCAATCCTTATGCAAAAAAATTAAAGCAACAAGTAACTTTGCCTGTGAGGATTGATGTAATAGAATATGTTGAAGAAAAGGGGAAAGAAAAAGGAATTTATTAACTCTTAAATTTAGCACTTCCAAGCCGTCACAATAGTGATCGGATTGAGAGGATTAAACCGAGTTAGCTTACCCACAGGTACCGACTTCGATAACTGCACTTGTAACCATTGATAATGCCAACGTTTAGACTCAAACCAACTATAAGCTGTATTAATATGCTCTACTGTTGCTAACGCTAACACTAAAATACTATCGAGGTCTAAGCGAGTATCACAGTAATCCAATATTGAGTGCAAATTACCACCACTACCACCAATAAAAATACGATTCGGTGTTGGTAAATCTTTCAAAACATTCGGTGCTGAACCATGAATTGAGGTAACATTAGTAACCCCTAAACGTTGACAATTTTGCTCAATCAAAGCACTCCCCATGGCTGTTTTTTCAATAGCAAACACCTGAGATGTTTTCGATAAACGAGCAATTTCAATGGAAACCGAACCTGTTCCTGCACCAATATCCCAAACTGTTTGCCCTGGTTTGAGGGCTAACTCTCCTAGTAAGAGCAGCCTGATTTCTCGCTTGGTCATTAAACCAGGGCGATCGCTAAAACTAGTAAATGTCTGATCTGGTAATCCCAGTATCGGTAAGGAGTCTGGGTCCAGGGATTGGTCAAGGGAATCAGGGTGACGTAGTAATACCACCACATTCAGGGGCGCAAAGGTCTGGTTCAATACTGCTTCGACACCAAGACATTGCACCCGTTCATCCATACCTCCCAAATTTTCACATACCCAGAACTGGTAGCAACTGGGTAAATATAGCGCTAGCAATAATTTAGCGATCGCTTCAGGTGTATTTGTCCCATCCGTCAACACCGCAATCTTGTCAACTCCCTGCTTCAAGGCTGGGATCAGTTGTTCGAGAGAACGGCCATGAGCACTGATTACCTTAGCATCTTGCCAAGGCACCTTAATCCGACTGAAAGCTAACTGAATGGCACTGACATGGGGATGAAACCTAAGGCTTGAGGGGGGAAGTTGGCTTAGGAGCAATCGTCCTAAGCCAAAAAACAATGGATCACCACTGACCAACACTACGATTAGGGTATCGTGAGCAGCACCATCGAGCTGGTTACGAATTAATTCAATAGCGTCAGTAAAATTCCCCAATACCAGTTGTGACCCTTGGTGGTTGGGAAAATACCCCAAATGGCGCTCACTTCCTACCAATAGCGTCGCTCGTTCCACGAGCTGCTTGACTTGATCAGTTAAGCTAGCTGCTCCGTCTAAACCAATGCCCACTACATTGATCGAGGTCATGGTTTTGCTGCTATCTCCGGGATTCATTACTCTCCCAAGCTAATACCATTAATCCATTCAAAATCGCTGCAGCCACTGGAGACCCTCCTTTAGCTCCTTCAACTCGAATCTGAGGGATGGATATCTTGGCCAAAGCAGCTTTCGACTCCAGCACTGAGACAAACCCAACGGTTGCGCCAATGACCAAAGCCGGTTTGACCGGAGAGTGGGACAACTGCTCACATAAGGCCAACAATGCCGTAGGGGCATTACCAATTACAAAAATAGCCCCCGGAAACTGCTCAAAACATCGAATTAAACCTGTTTCCGTGCGCGTCTTTCCTGGTAGAGCCACTGGTGCCTGGTCTACTGCTACGATCAGGGGATTACCAAAGGTTTTTGCCACCATACTAGCTATCCCCTGTTTGACCATTCCTACATCTGTAACAATTGGTGTTCCCTGGCTCAGTGCAGAGATACCAGATGCGATCGCATTTTCACTAAACCGAAGCAGTTGGGTAAATTCAAAATCCGCCGTACTATGGATTACCCTGCGCACAATCGCATACTCAGCTTGATTAAACTGATGCTCCCCAATCTGTTGGTCAATAATGGCAAAACTTTGCTCCATAATCGGATGCATCGACAATACTTTCATCTCAATCCCCAACCCATAGTCTGCTCCTACTCAAACACTAAGCACGCGAAAGCACTCAAAACTCCAAAACTGGCCATTCCGGTTCCCGCAAGAACCGCATCATATCATCAAACTTCCTTAATTGAGCCTGCCGAATCGATAGTACACTGCCTTCCGCTTCTAAGGCTTGGCCACTTAGCTCGGATAGGATATTGCTAATGCGATCGCTATCCAACTCTTTGGGAATATCTCCGAAATATCCTAGAGTAATGTGAGCCGTAAAATGGTATTGCTGTTCAATACCTAGAGCCATTAAATCAGAATTTTGATAAATACACCGACGCAGCTGGGAAATGCGATTGTATGCTCGTTCATCCTGGGGTGCTAGACATACACCAATCGCCCTGGGCATCACCATTAAGCCCAATAGCTGCCAGCTAATAGGATTACCACCATTTGCTAAAGAGGTTTCCTGGCTGATACTGACAGACTTGTCAAAACTTGCCTGTATCGACTTAAGCAGTTGAGTTTCAAACTTTGGATTTTCAGCCGTGGCATCTCGGTAAGCATTTTCCCAAATCAAGTCAGCCAAGGTTAAATGAAAACTATCCGGGGGTATCGGTACCATTAAACCTGGGTCTAGTTGCTGGAGAAGCTCTTTTTGGAGCTGCTGCATGTTATCATAGAATGTTGAGTTATTAGTCTCTTCCTCCCAAGGTGGTGTGATTACAGTGTAACCAGGAAAAGGGGCAGGCTCTCTGCTGCCATTAGGGAGACGTTTAAACTTGGGTGACTCTTGGATATTGAGTAACTGCGATTGATAGGTTGCGGTTAGGGTTAGCCGTGTGACCCGATTTAGATAACTTTGATATGTATCGTCCAATTTTGCCCCCTTACGTTTTCTGATATGGGAATTTACCTCTATTGGGGAAAGGATGACTTTGCCATGGCCCAAGCCCTGGACAAGCTCCGTCAATCCCTAGTTGACCCCAACTGGGCTAGTTTTAACTATGACAAAATTTCCCCAGACCAACCAGATGCCGTAATTCAAGCCTTGAATCAAGTAATGACTCCTCCGTTTGGCATCGGTGGACGTTTAGTGTGGTTAGTCGATACAACCCTATGCCAGCAATGTTCGGACAATTTACTGGCAGAATTAGAGCGTACTATACCAGTCATTCCTAAACACTCCGTTTTGTTACTAACTACCCCCCATCGACCCGATCCACGACTCAAGTTCACGAAATTACTGCAACAGTACGCCGAGATTCGGGAGTTTGCTCTGATTCCCCCCTGGAAGACCCAGCAGCTAGTGCATCGGGTCAAGTCGTACTCCGTTGAATTTGGGGTCAAACTCACCAATAGTGCGGCTGTTCTCTTAGCCGAATCCGTTAGCAATGACACCCGACAGTTATTCAACGAACTGGAAAAATTACGACTCTATGCTGGTAATGACAGCCAACCGTTACAAGAAAGTACCGTTGCCACCCTGGTAGTGGCTAATACTCAAAATACCTTGCAACTGGCAGAGGGGATTCGGGCAGGGGATGGGGCAAAAGCCTTAGAGTTGTTAGCTGCCTTGATCAACTACAATGAACCTCCTTTAAAGATTGTCGCTACCTTAATTACTCAGTTTCGTACCTGGTTGTGGGTGAAGTTGCTGGTCAGTGAGGGCGAAACTGATCCAAATGCGATCGCTAACACCATCAATATCAATAATCCCAAACGAGTTTACTTCCTCAAACAAGATGTGGAGTTCCTTTCCCCTAAGCAACTCATATCCACTCTACGGGTGTTGCTGGAGTTGGACCTCAACCTCAAAACTGGAGCAGACCCCCTTTCAACATTACAAATTAAGGTGATACAACTTTGTGAAATCTGTAACAGTTCAAGATTTTAGACCAGTCAGTGGCTTCACCCAGGCTAGCTAAAACCATTGAAGGTTAAATTTTTTTTATACTGATGCTTCATATTTATCCTGTCTGCACTTCCCAATCCCCAGAAGCTCTTGCCTTATGAGGAACTTATCCCCCATAAATTAATTCACATTAAACTAGCCCTTAGTGGTTTTGGTTATTGTTTGTTTTGCTCATAATTTATCATCATGCTCACTGCTAACTCTCTAAAACTTAGCTTGACCCAACTTTTCTCCCAATCTCTACTTGTGGGAGGACTTACTGCTATTAGTTTGCTATCTGGATTTATCCCTGAGCTTTCTGAAGACTCTTATACCCTTGTTATTAGAACTTCAGCCTATGCTCAAGATGTCACCTCTGACATTAGTTCTAATGACGTCACTCAATATGCTGAAGTTCTATTACAAATAGAGCCTATTCGCGCATCTGCCTATGAAAAAATCACCACAATTCTAGGAGAGCAACCAGAAATTTTCTGCGATGACTCCGACAGCATCAGTAAGCTGCCCTCGACAGCCCAAGAGATTGCTAAAGATTACTGCCAACAGTCAGAGGGAATTGTCTCTAAGTATTTTCCCAAAGGAGGAAATAAACGCTTCAACGAAATTACTATTGAGATGCAAGATAATCAAAATTTACGGGAACAGATTCAAAGTGAATTAGTGCGTATTCAACAAGCAAAATTCGACGCTAGCTTTTAGCTGGGCATAGCTCTAATAATCAGCAACTTATTCCCTTGAACCATACTTCAACCATAATTAAATGTTTTTGGGTAAAACGTAAGGCTTTCAACGTTCCTCTTGGGCAAGCAGTAAGACGAGTTGCACATCTGGAAATTACCAATCAAGTTTAGATGTATAGCAATTCTACGACTTGTGAGGTACAAATTTAGGGTTTTTAGGGAGCAGGGAGCAGGGAGCAGGTAAGAGGAACGCACCCCTAACCCCTCCCAGGAGGGGAAGTGAGGGAAAAGGTAAAAAATAATGTGTACCTCATAGCTACGAGAAACGCTATATAGTGGTATAGTTGGCATGTAAAAAACCATAAAAGCTAGCCACTACCAATAGTAAAAAATAGACTAATGCAGCTTTGGCCGAAGGCCTCCGCTTCGCGAACAGGCTAGCTAGTGCAGGTCGCTTATATCCCAAAAAACGGCTAATGAGCAAATTTATCTATCCCTTGGGATGGCTTGCCGGAATGATAGTGGTTTTGGTTGGATGTTCTTCCAGTCCAGACCCTGACACCACGGCAGCTATCCCTACAGTAGCTTCAGATACAGTCAAGAGTCAGGAATTGAAGAATTACGCCAAAGCTGTTCTGGCGATCGATCAATATCGTCAAGGTGTCTACGAGGATATTCAGGAATTAACCAAAGACAAGGACAAGATAGTTCCTGAAATTAACTGCACCCAAGTAAAAACCATCGCAGGTCTACGTCGAAATATCCAAGACCTGGCTGTAAACTACTGTAAGCGCTCGAAAACCATTGCTGAAAGTCATGAGTTGACCATATCTCGATTTAATTCAATTACCGTTAGTGCCCAATCCGATCAGAAGTTACAACGGCGAATCCACAATGAACTAGTTCGTATACAACAAAATTGATAATATGTCAAGCTTGTAGGGTGGGCAAAAGCGTTCAGCGGTCAGCGGTCAGCCGTGAGCTAAAGCCTCACGCTGCGCGAACAGCTTTGTGGCAAAGGCTTCCAGCCTGTGACTTCACTGAGATTAAACCAATGCTTATCTGTTTTATTTCTTATTAAAAAGCTGATAGCTGATAGCTGATAGCTGATAGCTGATAGCTTACCTTTGCTCACCTTACTTTAATTGGTATTTGTTTTACACAGAAGTCTGAATTCAGCAATGATCAATTTCCAATGCTCACCTTTACCAAACGCTTGAGAGCTAATCAGAATACTAAAGTCGGTTTTA
>WTKN01000299.1 GCA_011524395.1 Moorena sp. SS36440bin_2 | reverse complement strand
TTACCTAAATGGGATGCTTTATTAATGATGTTTTTACAAAGATGAGATGCACCCATGTCAACTCTTCTACTACATCTTCTACTACAACAGAGAATGCAACAGAGAATGGTGATCCTCAAACAAACCTTAACCTTAAGGGATTAGGGGATACCGACCGTGGTTATTCAATCCTCAGTAGTGCTAACTTCCGAGATGCTCTGCTTAAGCGGGGGATTGGTTTCAATTATGTTAAAGAGTCAGACCAGGAAGCTCGTGCAACAGCTCTCGGTCAGGAACAAGCTGATTTAATTGGCACTAGCTTAGAGCAATTCCTGACTCACAAGCCTAAGGGGAAAATAGTTGCTCTGTTGAACCGAACAGAGGAAACAGATGGTAATCAACCCAACTTAGATGTAGTAGTGGCCTCTGAGCGTATCCTGAAATCCAATCCCAAAGAAATACAAGATTTTGTAGAAACATACTACGACCAGGTAGAGAAAGGTAATCTCAGGGATGGGGAAACTGCCGGTAAGGGGATGCAGTTTTTTACAGCAGCTGAGGCGAAAGATTGGATGAAATCAGGAACTTTAGCAACAACAATAGGGCAAACTGCCGGAGTGTTGGCAGCTTCGGGTAAGGCAAAAGATGTTCCTGTTGATACCACAGAACTGTTTACCGCTAACTATCTGCCCCCAACAGCTGAGCCAACTGTAGCTACAACCCCTCCCACTGATCAGAATCAGCTACCTGAAGTTGGGGCTCAACCTCAGGTAGCTGATTCTACTCAAGGCGATCAAGCTCAGGAATCAGAACCGGAAAAAACCGTTCTTGAAGCAGAACAAAAACCTCACTCTACCGCCACTCAAGTAGCTGAGGCAGATAATAACACTCAGGCTTCAGTTCCAGGAAAAGCTGAGGAAAAGCCGGAAGTTGCGGCTCAAGTTGAGGATTCCTCTAATACTGAAGCCGATCAAGCTCAGGAATCAGAACCGGAAAAAACCGTTCTTGAAACAGAACAAAAACCTGACTCTAACGCCACTCAAGTGGCTGAGGCAGATGATAAAGCCAAGGAATCGCAACCTGAACAAACATCTGACTCTACAAGCACTCAAGTGGCACAGGCAGAGGGACAAAACCCCCAACCGCTAACTAACTTAGAAGTTTTAGGTGAAGTCAAGTTTGCCAAGGCTTCGTTTCAATTAAGTCCCCAGGAGCAGCAAAAGCTCAATGATTTGGCAGAGGCAATTCAGAAATTTAACCCCAGTAGTGTAGTTGTCAAGGTGCAAGGTCATACCTCCCGTACTGGCAATTCTGAATCTAACCAGAAACTCTCTCAAGCCAGGGCTCAAGAGGTAGTGAACTATCTCAAAAGCAAGTATCCCTCCCATCAATTCGTTGTGGAAGGATTAGGTTTCTCTGAACCCCGACCTGGTACTGACCCGACTTCTCCGGTTAACCAACGTACTGTGATTAGTTTGGCACCGATTCAATCTGGAAATTAGTCACAGATCAAGGTGTTGCTCAATTGTGGAAGACTTAAGGGTAATTAGTAATAGGTAATAGGTAATTGGTAATCGGTAATCAGTAATCGGTAATTAGTAACTTGCTCAACTATAGTTGATATGATTCTGATATTGACCAACGCCGAAGCGACCTGGTCAATTACTGTACATTGCCCTTTCATTAATTATTGGTGAATCGACTTTCTCAACCACAACCGACAGATAGTGATCAATCTCGATGGCATGGCAGCCTTGAATTACGCTTTGCCTTAGCCCATGGAAAAACTCAACCTATTCACACCTACGCCAAAGCTCCCTTGAAAGTACAGCGACCGTTTTATCCAGAAGGGCTAGGGGTTTGTCACAGTGTGGTACTTCATACCGCTGGAGGAATGGTAGCAGGGGACAGATTGTCTCAAGATATCCACCTTGAATCAGGGACTAATGCTTTAATAACCACTGCTGCTGCTAGTAAAGCTTATGGTAGGGGCACTTCTAGCGCTAGCCTGATAAACTATAGCGCTAGTTTAAACCGACCAGAAGCTAAAGAAAATTTATCTAACCCTAAGCCCCAAAAGTATAGCGCTAGTTTAAAAAAGCCAGAAACTAGACAAATCATCCGGCTCCAAGTAGAGGCTGGTGCTTGTTTAGAATGGTTGCCCCAGGAAACGATAGTATTCAATGGTGCAGTTTACCGGCAGGATTTGCGGGTAGAATTAGCGCCGGGAGCCAGTTGGTTAGGCTGGGAAATTACTCGATTTGGACGCAGTGCTAGAGGAGAAAGGTTTGTGGAGGGAAATTGGCGATCGCATACGGAAGTTTGGCAGCAAGGAAATCCACAGTGGATTGACCGACAATGGTTACCAGCTAGCGAAGCCACCTTCTCTAGTCCTTATGGTTTAGCAGGACAACCAGTGGTAGGAACATTAGTTTTGGTAGGGGAAGCGGTATCATTACAGATTCTTGAACAAGCCAGAGAACTTTGGAGTGCTAGGCAGTATGTAGGGGAAGCTGGGGTAACTCAGCTGATGTCAGGATTATTATGCCGCTATCGTGGTGCTTCGACTGAGGAGGTGAGACACTGGTTTACAGAGGTTTGGCAACTGTTGCGCGTTAATCTATTCGGGCGTCCTATTATTAAGCCACGAGTTTGGCCGTTGTAATATCAAAATTGCTACTAATCAAAGGATCAAACCATGCAACTGACACCCCAAGAAAAGGATAAACTACTAATTTTTACTGCCGCCTTATTGGCAGAAAGACGCAAGGAAAAGGGGTTGAAGCTAAATTACCCAGAAGCCGTTGCTTATATTTCTGCGGAAATTTTGGAAGGTGCTAGGGAAGGACGTCCAGTAGCTGATTTAATGAGTTACGGCACTACCCTGCTAACACGGGATGATGTGATGGAAGGAGTACCCGAAATGGTCAATGAAGTCCAGGTAGAAGCAACCTTTCCCGATGGGACTAAATTGGTTACTGTACATGACCCAATTCGTTAGTCCCACAAAAAGCGTGATAAGCAACTGTTTAACTCTTCTGATTAAATCATCATAGGATTCACAGAAGTTGACAGAGTTCTTCTCTAAGATTGATAAGTTGGTTTCTCAAGTCATTTATTTCCTCACTGCTCACTTGTGCAGTTGCTTGATGATCTACGATGTTATTTAGGCTATTGATACAGTCATCAGTCGTATTACGACAGTTCTGAACAACCTGGATTCGTTCCTTAAAAATTTCTTGGAACTGAGGCTCAACTGATCTAATAATAGTATTGTTATTGGGGTGAACTTTGTTCAGTTGTAATTTTAGAATTTTCCATGATTTAACTAGTGAAGGGAGTCCCATAAGCACCAAATAATCCTAAAAAAAATAAAAAAAATTACACACCATACAGGAAAAATAAAAAAGTATGGATAGTAGTTATAAATAATTTAAAATTGCGATAATTAATTGTGGGAATATTTTATTTTCAAATAAAAATTATAAATAACTGGCTGCTTATTAAGCAAAATTTTTCTATAAGTAGGATAAACTTCCTCGCCAATAGTATAGCTTTAAAAGCCATATAAGATGTCATAGTTGACCAAAAAGGAATCATTAACTGTAGAAATAGAACCATCAACGAGTTAATAAATAGGAATTCAATAACAACTATATCGATTATTCAGTAAGAGACTATAGAAGTCAGGATTACTTGATTAAAGACTGTGTGAAGATAAGATAAGCTAGAAAAAAAAACTATGGTAACGGTAATAGGTAATAAGTAATTGGAAATAAGCAATAAGTAATAAATAATAAGTAATAGGTACAAAAAAAGCAGTTGACAGCCTGCCTGGGTGCTAAGAGAGCGCAGCTTCATACCCTGATCAGCATCCTACAGCCATTAAATCTAAACCCTTGATCCCTAGAGCCTAGAACATAAAAAAACGAAATTATAATCCCCATCTACTTAAGTGTCTCAATTAAGACTACAAAAAAAATCGAATCTACGAGATAATCAACTAATTCACGAGATAATAAAAAGCTAGTCAGGGTTTAAGGAGTTAGTTAGTGATTCCAGGCGAAATCATTCCCCAAACAGGGGAAATAGAACTCAATGCTGGTCGTGCCACCATCAGAGTACGGGTAGCGAATACAGGCGATCGCCCTATTCAAGTAGGGTCTCACTTTCACTTCTTTGAAGTCAACGAAGCTCTGCAATTTGACCGGGAAGCTACTAAAGGCATGCGCTTAAATATTCCAGCTGGCACCGCTATCCGCTTTGAACCGGGAGACGAACGAGAGGTGGAATTAGTCACTCTTGTCGGTAGCCGTCAGGTGTACGGCTTCAATGGCAAAATTAATGGTCAACTTGATAGCTCAAGTTGATATATAGTTACTATTTTTTTCTAAAGCAAGCGCTAGTCAGAGGTAATCCCAGAGTTTGGCCGAGGGGATAAAATTCCCCATTACCTATTACCTATTACCCATTACCCTCAATCAAGTAAGGAGTTGTTGATGAGTTATCGTATGGATCGTCGTGCCTACGCCGAAACTTATGGTCCTACTGTAGGCGATCGCATCCGCTTGGCTGATACAGAACTAGTGATCGAAGTAGAACAGGACTACACCACCTATGGTGATGAAGTTAAATTCGGCGGTGGCAAAGTGATTAGAGATGGGATGGGACAATCCCCGATCTCCCGCGCTGAGGGTGCTGTGGATTTGGTGATCACTAACGCCCTAATTCTGGATTGGTGGGGTATTGTTAAAGCCGATATTGGTATTAAAGATGGCAAAATAGTCAACATTGGCAAAGCCGGAAATCCCTACATCCAGGACAATGTCACTATTATTATTGGTCCTAGCACCGAAGCAGTTGCTGGGGAAGGAATGATTGTTACCGCTGGGGGGATTGATGCTCACATTCACTTTATTTGTCCCCAACAGATTGAAACTGCGATCGCATCTGGTATCACTACTATGATTGGCGGTGGTACAGGTCCAGCCACTGGCACTAACGCCACTACCTGTACTCCTGGTGCTTGGAATATTCACCGGATGCTGCAAGCTGCCGATGCATTTCCTGTGAATCTAGGGTTTTTAGGGAAAGGCAATAGTGCCAAACCCGAGGGATTACAGGAACAAGTGATAGCAGGTGCCATGGGATTGAAGCTGCACGAAGACTGGGGGACTACTCCAGCCGCTATTGATACCTGTTTAACTGTGGCGGATCAGTTTGATGTCCAGGTGGCCATTCATACCGATACCCTGAATGAAGCCGGGTTTGTGGAAAATACCATTGCTGCCTTTAACAACCGAGTCATTCACACCTACCACACCGAAGGAGCAGGGGGAGGTCATGCTCCAGATATTATTAAAGTATGTAGTGAAGCTAATGTATTGCCCTCTTCTACCAATCCTACCCGTCCCTATACCCTTAATACCCTAGAAGAACATCTCGATATGCTCATGGTCTGCCATCACCTAGACCGGGGCATTCCTGAAGATGTGGCCTTTGCTGAGTCCCGGATTCGTCGGGAAACTATTGCTGCTGAGGATATCCTTCATGATTTAGGGGCTTTTAGTATGATTGCCTCTGATTCTCAAGCCATGGGACGGGTCGGTGAAGTGATTATCCGTACCTGGCAAACCGCTCACAAAATGAAAGTGCAACGGGGAGTGTTATCCACCACTACTGGGGAAACTGGGGAAAATGACAATTTCCGAGCCAAGCGTTACGTTGCCAAGTATACGATTAATCCTGCGATCGCTCACGGAATTGCTAATTATGTCGGTTCCATTGCAGAAGGCAAGCTAGCCGATTTGTGTCTGTGGCGTCCAGCCATGTTTGGAGTCAAGCCAGAGATAGTCATTAAAGGTGGTGCGATCGCATGGTCCCAAATGGGTGATGCCAATGCTAGTATACCCACACCCCAGCCGATTCATATGCGTCCGATGTTTGGGAGTTTTGGTGGTGCGATCGCAGCTACATCCGTTACCTTTGTCTCTCAAGCTGCCTTAGACCAAGAAATCCCAGCTCACATTGGCTTACAAAAATCCGCTGTTGCCGTTTCCAACACCCGAAACTTGAGCAAGACCGACATGAAACTCAACGATGCCTTGCCACAGATTGAGGTTAATCCAGAAACTTATGAAGTCAGAGCTGATGGGGAATTATTAACATGCGAGCCCGCAACGGTTTTACCTATGGCACAGCGTTACTTCTTATTTTGATAAGAGTAGTTATCAATTGGGTGATGTCCAAATCCTTCGGTTTGAGGGACTCAGGCCGTTGGCCACGCGGGGCGCGTTCGGAGCAGGGAGTAGGGAGTAGGTGTAATAGTTTTGGAGTTGCAGACCCGGAGCCTGACAGAAGAAGGTTATAGGGTTTCCCATATTTATAAGGTACATTCAACTAATGACTCCTAATCCCTACTCCCTTTGCTACGACTAGAATGTTAAGTTTTCTCCTGAACTAAGCATAGAGGTATCGAGCTAGAGGTATAACTGAGTTCAGTTTGAGAAAAAATTTAAAGATGAATCTAAGTATTGCAGCAGTACTCTTATACGGCATCTTAGCCCTGATCGGGGGAATCATGGGCTATGCTAAAGCCAAAAGCAAAGTATCTCTCATTTCCGGTATAATTAGCGGTTTATTGCTAATATTTGCTGGAATCATGCAGCTTCAAGGACAACCCTGGGCACAAACCTTAGGGATAGCCGTGGCAGCTGCACTGGTGATTGTCTTTGCCATCCGGCTCGCTAAAACTCGCAAGTTTATGCCAGCTGGACTGATGATTATTGCTGGTGTGGTGTCTTTAGGGGTGATGCTTTATCCAGCTATGGCCTAAAATCACGCTTTTATAGTCCCCCCTGAATGGATTTGATCAACCAGAAAAGCACACCATGGGTTTTTACACACAGATACCCGATAGACTAACTGATAGAAGTTATCTGAGTCTATTTGGTATCTGTGTACATCGGTCTCGTGCTGAGAAGAGCAAAATGCCAACAGTCATTGACCCCCTGAACTTCCTTTGAGATTTGTCTTATTCCTATAGTCGCAGTTGACGTATGTATAAATAGTATCTATAAATCCTATCTAGAAAATGCTAAAATCTGTCTATAAACCCCTATATCCTAGGGGCTACTTCAGCTGTAACCTTACCAATATTACTACTTTTTAGTCAAGTGTCTCTCACCACAGATATCTATTATAACTCAACCAGTCTAGCAATCGCGAGGACTGCTAATGTTACCGGTAAGTTGTTTTTTGAAGAATTAGCCGAGGTGAGTCCGATGGATCAAACTGTTTCTCTAGTGTTCATCAATCCCCAACAGCCTAGTTATGAGCCTAGTTATGAGCCTAGTTATTCTTATTTCCAAGAAGTCCAGTTTAACAATCCCATAAATCTAGAAAATGTGGTCAGACCGACAGTCAATTTTCTTGAAAACCCTCAATCTACCCTACCTGCCGAGAATATAGTTATTGGTCTTGTCCTAATTTCTATCTTCTCTTTCATATTTATGAAGAGTTCTTGAAATCCGAAAACCCCTGTGCTTGGCGCGGGGGACAAAAGCGAAACTAAAGCGAGTGGCTGGGGTGTCTGACTTAGTAATTTTTAGTGTATCAATTCAGATTAATTACCTATTAATTAAAGCTTGAGCCGCCAAACAATTCGGTGTTATTTTCAGGAATTATCGATTATTTTGCTGAATTATTATTACTTGTTAAGTGTTAAGTATTACTTTAAAATTGACCATTGACAAGTTTCAAGTAACAAGTGTCAATTTTAAAACCTAGGAGAGATGTGAATGTCCTACAGTGATTTTAAATCTCTAGACACACTAACTTCTCTAGGGATTGATATGCTAGAACCTGTGTCATGCCTGATTCAAGCAGACCCAATTTCCCCCAGTGACTTTCTTCAGGAAGCTCTCAAACGCTTTGTGCCACTAGCAACTGCTATCAATACTGAAAAAGCTCGCTCTGAATATTTAATCGCTCCTATTCTAAGTGAAATTACAGTCATCAACCCTCCTATTAGTCTGTTTTCTGGCAAAAACTTTAATGTAGACCCAGCACAGGGACTTACTGGATTTTTTGATTTCATCCTTACTGATAACCCAGATAAGTTAACCATCAAAGCTCCAGTGGTGGTAGTGGTAGAGGCAAAAAACGAAAATATTAATGAGGGACTACCTCAATGCTTGGCTACGATGTATGCAGCTCTATTAGTTAATCAAAAAGAGCCAGAGATGGCTGAGCGAACAGTATATGGAACTGTTACGACGGGACAAGTATGGCGATTCCTGGCTCTGACACCAGAAGGCAAGGCGATGGTGGATCTTAATGACCGCTATCTAACACCTGTGGATGAATTACTGGGAGTGCTGGTGGCTATGACAACTAGAAGTTGCCTAGGTAATAGTAGATCTTGATTTAATCTACACCATTGACGCAACGGTTTTTTGATTGACCCTCAACCCTCCACAAACCAGTGCGATCGCATAACTACTCAATGCTTAGTATCCCATTTCCCTCTTCCCTACTCCCTACTCCCTACTCCCTACTCCCTATTCCCTTCTCCCTAATAATCCTGAAGCAACGGTTTTCCCTTGTGCTGCTGCTATGGAGTTCCCCTCCATCATCGCCACCACAATTGAGCCTTGCACAAGCAGTAAAAACTGTCGAGCCAATAATTCAGGATCAGTAATGCCTGCAGCCTGAGCCAGATCCAGAATATAGGCATAAAACGCTTGTTGGTGTTCCAAAGCCGCCTGATAACCTGGGTGGTTGGGCTTGGCCAACTCTACAGTCGCGTTAATGAAAGCACAGCCGCGAAAATCTGGAGCCGAAAACCATAATTGAAGCACATCAAAGATTGCTAATAGACGCTCTTTGGGATCTGAACTATGTTGGGCAACAGTTTCTATAAACCAGGCACGCCAGCTCTCGCCCCGCTGTCGTAGGAATGCTTCAATCAGAGCATCCTTCGATTTAAAGTGGTTGTAAAGTGACATCTTGGCCACACCAGACTCGGAAATGATGCGATCAATCCCCACATTCTGAATACCCTCTTGGTAAAAGAGCTCAGAGGCTTTCTCTAAAATGCGATCGCGAACTGGTTTACGAGATGAAGTCAATTTGGTCATGGTTACTGAATCCGATTTATATAGACAAGTCTGTCTATTTTAGACTAACACTTTCCCCTCCTCAGTGTCCTTAGCCTTGAGCATCGGTCACTGCTTAACAAAACTTTACAAAAAAAATCAGCGGAAAATCCTTGACTTTATACAGACCTGTCTACTAATCTAGTAATATACAGACCGGTCTACATAAACAAGGAGATTTCTGATGGCACGACAATTTACCAATATTGCTTTTACCCCTGGAGTGAAAAACGCTCAAACCCGCTACGGCTCTCGGGAAATTTATGACCAATTCGCGAAACGAGGCATCAGCACAGATACTCTGAGTGCTAAAGAAGCAGAATTTATCGCCGCACGGGATAGTTTCTATATGGGTACGGTCAACAGTAACGGTTGGCCTTACATCCAGTTTCGTGGAGGACCTAAAGGATTCCTCAAAGTTCTGGACGATAAAACCTTGGGTTTTGTGGATTTTCAAGGAAATCTGCAATATATCAGTGTCGGTAACTTGTCTGAAAGCGATCGCGTTTTTCTATTTTTGATGGATTACGCTCACCGTCGCCGATTAAAGATTTGGGGAAGAGCTCAAGTTATTGATAACGACCCACAACTGCTCAATCAATTAGCCGATCCTAATTATCAGGCGGAATTGGGACGAGTATTAATAATTAAAGTCGAGGCATTTGACTGGAATTGTCCCCAACATATCCCGATTCGTTATTCAGAAGAAGAATTGGCCAATATTAAAGCTCCCCTAGAAGCTCGCATTCAAGAGTTAGAAAAACAACTAGCTCAACTTTCCCCCTCAAATTGAAGCTTTTCTCATCTAGTTTTAACCGTAATAACTCAATCAATTATCACCAAGGAAGGTAATCATCATGACTAACCTAAACACCACAATGCACAAAACTATTGAGATTGATGGAATTGATATTTTCTATCGGGAAGCTGGCTCCAAAAATGCCCCTACCATCCTTTTGTTACATGGATTTCCTACTTCTTCGCACATGTTCCGCAATCTAATTCCCGCCCTTGCAGACGAATTCCACCTGATTGCCCCAGATTATCCTGGTTTTGGTGCCAGTTCCATGCCAAAGGTTGATGAATTTGACTATAGCTTTGATAAATTGGCAGATATCGTCGAAAAGTTGACGATTAAATTGGATTTACAACAATACTTTCTCTATTTGATGGACTATGGCGCACCAGTAGGTTACCGTTTAGCCAGCAAATATCCCAACAAAGTGCTAGGGCTGATTGTGCAGAATGGTAATGCCTATGAGGAAGGTTTGCGAGAGTTTTGGCAACCACTCAAGGCTTACTGCCAGGACAAAACTCCCGAAAATGCTCAAGTTCTAGCGGATTTTCTAACCCTCGAATCGACTAAGTGGCAATACACTAATGGAGTTCGCAATCCAGAATATATTGCTCCAGACAATTGGTTCCACGACCAATATTTGCTCGACCGTCCTGGCAACAAAGAAATTCAATTAGAACTGTTTTACAGCTACGGTACTAACCCAACTCTCTATCCGAAATGGCAAGAGTATTTCCGTCAGTTTCAACCTCCAACCCTAATTGTTTGGGGCAAAGGTGACTACATCTTTCCCGAAGAAGGAGCCCATCCCTACAAGCGAGATCTCAAAAACCTCGAATTCCATATCCTAGATACCGGTCATTTTGCCCTTGAGGAAGATCTAGAGTTGATTGCTAATTACATTCGGAACTTCGCTCGCTCGAATGCCCCTAAGTAGTCAGGCACATTCGTCAAGCACAATTAGGCGTAATCATAATCTAAGTAGTCGGACAGGTGATCGTACTAGGAATCTCAAGCAATAATTAGAGATTCCAACAATAAACATAATTTCAGGAGGTTACCATGCAGATTCATGCAGATTTAAGTCAACGAGTTGTTGTCTATAGCGAAGAGCTACCTTGGCTTGATTCTCCTATGGCCGGTGTACAGCGTCGGATGTTGGAAAGGGATGGAGACGAAGTAGCCAGAGCAACCTCTCTGGTTCGCTATGAAACTGGTAGTTTTTTTTCTGCTCATACTCATGGTGGTGGTGAAGAATTTATGGTTTTAGATGGCATATTTTCTGATGAAAAAGGAGATTATCCTTCTGGTACTTATGTCCGCAATCCAGTAGGTTCAAGCCATACTCCTAAAAGTGAATCAGGTTGTACGATTCTGGTGAAACTATGGCAAATGTCTCCTGAGGATCAAGAGCGAGTAGTAATCGATACAACTAACAACTCTTGGGTTCCAGGTTTAGTTAAAGGATTACAGGTAATGCCCTTACATACTCATAATACAGAGAATGTTGCTTTGGTGAAATGGGAACCTGGAACTGTTTTTAAACACCATAGTCATTTTGGTGGAGAAGAAATTTATGTAATTGACGGAATATTTGAAGATGAACATGGAACTTATCCAAAAGGAACTTGGATACGTAATCCTCATGGCAGTACTCATACTCCCTTTAGTAAAGAAGGCTGTTTAATTTACGTCAAAATAGGACATCTCAATTAACCTCAAATTCTATTTTGATAGTTTTTATTCCAAACCACTACAGAGGTAAGATCATGACACTCAAAAAACAAAATATTCAAGAATACACTGACAAAATTTACGACACCATTATTGTGGGAGGTGGCGCAGGAGGTCTATCTGCTGGAATCTATCTCCAGCGTTACTTACTCAATACTTTGATTATCGATAAAGGCAAAGCGCGCTCTTTTTGGATGGAGGAACTCCACAATTACTTGGGTTTACCGAGCGGGAAGCCTAACATCTCTCGTTGTTGCAAATAGAGTTGAGCCACTCGCCTGGCTAGATTGCGAATTCTACCGATATAACGAGTTCGCTCAGTCACTGAAATCACACCCCTAGCGTCCAATAAGTTGAACGTGTGAGAACACTTCAGAACGTAGTCTAGTGTAGGCATAACAAGTCCTCGTGTGCTGAGTTGTTCTGCCTCTTGCTCATAAAGACCAAATAGCGTGAACAGTAAATCTGGGTTAGAGGATTCAAAATTATAAGTACATTGTTCAACTTCTCCCTGAAGGTGAACATCTCCATAGCTAATTTGGTCATTCCACTGGATTTTAGTAAAAGCCTCTACTTCCTGGAGATACATAGCTAATCGTTCCAAACCATAGGTGATCTCAATGGGTACAGGACGACAATCAATGCCACCACACTGTTGGAAGTAGGTAAATTGAGTAATTTCCATGCCATCTAACCAGACTTCCCAGCCAACTCCCCACGCCCCAAGGGTAGGAGATTCCCAATTGTCTTCAACAAAGCGAATGTCATGGTCTTCAGGACAAATCCCTAAAGCTTTGAGGGAATCTAGGTAAATGTCTTGAATATTATTCAGTGACGGCTTGATCAGTACTTGGTATTGGTAGTAGTGCTGGTAGCGATTTGGGTTTTCGCCGTAGCGTCCATCCGTGGGTCTTCGGCATGGTTCAACATAAGCAACTGACCAGGGTTCTGGACCAATAGCTCTCAAGAATGTATGAGGACTCATGGTCCCTGCTCCTTTCTCTGTATCGTAGGACTGGGCAATCAAGCAACCATGTTTTGCCCAGAATTGATTCAATGTTGCAATCACTGATTGAAAATTCACTGACACCTCCAGTGTTTAGTAACGGTAACTTATGGCCAACACATTAATTGATGCAAAGGGCAAGCGAGCGATTGGGCAGGAGCTGTGTGGGTGACGCTGTGATTGTTCTTTCTCTTTTGGAGACGCTGCACGAACAGAGACACTAAGTAAACGCACCTGTCAGCCATGCAAAGCGCTAGTGGGGGGAACCCCCGCAGGTTGGGCTTTGGTGCGTTTTCCGCATCTAATTATTAAATTCGCCACGGGTCGCACCTGAGGCATCGCTCTCCAGCCCCTTGGAAACCAGGCCAGTTGCTAATGGGTTAAACCCTATAATAAACCCATGTTTTCCCTAACAGCACCCTGCATCCCTATAGTTTATTCTGGCGCACATGCCTTCTCAGAGCGGGGTTAGTAAGTTGTTCAACAATGGATTAATTGTGCCAGTGCAAAGGGCTCTTCATTAATGTTGCCTCTGAATGGGAACAGCCACTAGTTACCGATTAATCCTCGACAGTTACCGTAAATCCAGGTTAATTTCCCGTTTCACTCAGGATCATCGGAGCTGTTATCCCAATACGCACTTACAGCCAAAATCGACAGACAAGCCCGTCACCAGGTATGTATCTAAAGATATACAAGAATTCCCGAAATAATGCTCCCGACTCCCAGGGCGTGCGTTTACAGTCGTCGAATTAAATTAGTCACGGGTCGCACCGCTCCCGACTTCCGACTCCCGATCTAAAATCTAACGAACCTACTTCCGTAAGCTTCCCCCTCTTCCCATGATCAGACCGCGCTGCCTCAAGACATGGAGTCAAAAAAAATTTTTTTAAATTCTAAAGCCCTTGCCATATATAGGCTTCAAGGATTTATTTCCAAAAAAGTTTCGGGTTTAGGTTGACAAACGCTTTTTTACCCTCTACATTAGTAAATGGCGATGAGGACA
>WTKN01000416.1 GCA_011524395.1 Moorena sp. SS36440bin_2 | reverse complement strand
ATAAATCGTGATGGTTTGTCATCACAAATTGTCGTCTCGCTATCCATCCCCACCCGTCGCAGGGGTGGGGAATTCCGCGAGTCTTGTTAAAGTAGTGCGGCTAAGAAAGGCAATATTATTATCAGTGTTTCCCCAATCCACTGCTTCCGGTGGTACCGTACCATTCTTATAGAAGTTGGTATATTTCCCTAAGGCAGCGGTAATCCCCTGACGGACTTGGGGATTATCTAACATTCTGTATAACACTGCCAGTGTATAGGTTTTCCAGAGGTTCTACTACCTCAGAAACATCTGCCAATTGGTTGTTCCATGCTAGACGGGGGATGATCTTGGTATCCGCTTCAATACTATATAAGATGTCCGGAGGGTTGCCTGCTGCGATCGCATTATTGAGTTCCTTTAAGGTATCTTTTTCAGATAAAAGGGTAAGCTCAACCTTAATTCCACTCTTTTGTTTCCACCTGGCTATGATTTCTTTAAGTGCATCAGTTTCCTCTGGATAATAACCCTGACTCCACCAGATGCGCAGCGAATTACTCCGGTTTATCGTAAATCCTTTGGTAGACTCGACTTGATTCTTACTGCAGTCAGCTAATCCCAGACCAAATAAGAACAAGGATAGTCGAGTGAATTGGCGTCGCTGCATGATTCTTGAACCTCGAAACCGTTGTGCAGACGTCACAACTCTACTTCTTGCGATGAAGCAATCGTGGTCATTTTGCCAAAGATCATAAGCCCCCACCAGCGCTATCCTTAAGGTGGACAAAAGTAGTTTTTTTCACGGACCTATGACCTATGGTGGACTATTTTATCCAAGCTACAGAACGCCCTTGGATGAGCATTTATTTAAGAATCCTCGCCTTTATCTTTGCCTATGGCGCGATTGTCCACTTTAGTAATATAGCAGGTTTTGGGGAAATGCCGTGGTTAGAAACACCTTTAACCTGGAGAATTGGCGATGTTTTTTATGGCATTCTCGATACAGCAGCCGTGATTGGACTAGGATCACGAAAAGTTTGGGGGATTGGATTATGTTTAGTTGGAATTATCTCTCAGTTTATTATTTACACAGTATTTATCGATTATTTTGCCGCCACCCCTGAGCAAAGACAAACCATCTACGGTCTTTTGGTAACTGAAGCAATTTTAGTGCTAATATTGACTACATTATTACTGTTCAAAAAATAATTTTTTTGATAACTAAACTAGTGTAAGCATATGCGCTACGCGCACGCGTGCGCGTTCAGCTAAAGGCCTTTGGCCACGCGTGCGCGTTCAGCTATCAGCTTATGTGCTACGCACACGCGTGCGCGTTCAGCTTTGATGGGGAAATCCCCAGACTTTCAATTCTCATTCATATCTCAATCTTAAATTCTCCCGTTCCCGTAACCTGGCCATAGGCTTGTATAGGTTTATTTTAAGCTGACTGCTGACTGCTGACTGCTGACTGCTGACTGGTTACGACAGCTATTGATCAACCCACTCTAATTGTAAATACTTCTCCAATAATGCCAATAATTCCTGCTCGTCCACTGGTTTTGACAGAAAAGCATCACAGCCCAGTCTCTGAGTCTCCTTCTGGACAACATCCCAGTTGTTAGCAGAGAAGGCAATAATTGGTACATTCTTAATTGCCGGTATCTGTTGTAATTCCGGAATCATGGTGAAACCAGTTTTAACAGGCATAAATAAATCCGTTAAAATCAGATCCGGTTCAATTACCCTGGCCAGCTCCAATGCTTGCTGAGCATTCTGGGCTAATACCACTTCAAAACCCAAAGGTTTCAGCATATTGAGCAATACCAATCGATTTTCTGTTAGGTCATCTACCACTAAAATTTTACGTCGTTTTCCTTTATAAATAAACCCTTTAACAGCAATAGCTGGTTCAGCTTTGGCAACACTATCGATCACAGGTAAGGTAACATCAAAGCAAAATGTTGAACCTTGATCTAATTGACTTTTTACCTTTAGTTTACTTCCCATCAAGTTAACGATTTGCTGACTAATAGCTAAGCCCAAACCCGCTCCAGCTATCCGACGCTCGGTATCCCCTACTTGTTCAAAGGGTTGGAAGATTTTATCTAACTGTTGAGGACTGATTCCTATGCCAGTATCGATCACTTCAAAGCGGATCGTCCGAGAATCGAGGTTATAATCTCCCCCTTGAATCCTGGTGTTGGAAGACTTCGAGATTCCTAAAATAGAGTTTTGTTTGTCAATGACTCCAACATTAAATGTGACATTACCTTGGTCAGTAAATTTAACGGCATTACCTAATAGATTGAGTAAAACCTGTCGTAACCGTTTCTGATCTACCTTAACCCCTGTGGGTAGGTTACCATGAGTTTTATAGTTAAACAAGATATTTTTTTCATTAGCTCCCATGCGCATAATACCAACTACCCCTTCCAAGAAGCTTTGAAAATTAACATCACTGGGGTAGAGTTCCATCTTACGGGCTTCAATTTTAGAGAAGTCTAAGAGATCGTTAATTAGGGTTAATAGATAGGTTCCACTTTGCTCTATAATTTTTAAACCTTGTATTTGCTGGTGTCTTAAATTGCGATCGCTCATGGGGTTGCTGCCCTTCACGCCATCGTTTTGGGTAGCAACTTTAGCTATATCGCGCTGGAGAATTCTGGCATAGCCTAAGATGCTATTGAGGGGAGTGCGCAATTCATGGCTGATATTAGCTAAAAATTGGCTTTTAGCTTGGTTAGCAACTTCCGCAGCTTCTTTAGCTTTTCCTAATTCGGCAGTGCGTTCTTGCACTCGGATTTCTAAACCCTGATTCGTTTTCTCTAGGGCCGTAAAAGAATCCTGCAATTGCTGTGCCATCTGGTTAAATGACCGAGCCAACACACCAGTTTCATCATCACTCAACACAGGAGCTTTATGGTTTAGATTTCCACTAGCTACCTGAATAGCTGCCTCTGTGATTGCCCGAATCGGTTTGGTAATCTGGCTTGATAATAGATAAACCCCCACTAGCAGCAGTCCAGTAGAACTCAATCCAATCAGCACAATTTTCCCAGCTAGCCGACGAGCGGGAGCAAAAGCTTCTTGCTGAGAGATCTCAGCTAGTAACGCCAGGTTCTGTTTCTCCAACCAGTGATAGACACCGATAACAGGTATCCCATCGTAATTTCGATAAAGTCCAGCACTATTTTTTCCTTGGGTAGCGCTATCAATACCCAAACTACTAATTCCCTTAGAGTATTTTTGATTCTCAAACTGACCTGAGGCGATGAATATATTTTTTCGTTCCAATCGACCGACTAGATAGGTTTCGCCACTCTCACCTAAGCCAGTACGGTTTCGAATTAGGTTATCAACTTCTTGAAGATCGAGAGTAATGGAAATCACTCCTATACGGTTACCGGATTGGTTAAGAACGGGTGTAGCAAAAGTGATGGCTGTTTTCCCTGTTCTTGAAGAGCTATAAAACGTTGGCTTAATGTCCGTTTGATCTCGAGTGAAGTAAGTAGTAGTCGCACCAAGGGGTTGATAGTTTCCCTCCAAAGTTTTGTTAGTGGATAAAATGATAATCCCACCAGTTGTGAGCAGGGAAATTTCTCTTAGATTAGGCTTAATGGCAGCTAAATCAGTCAGGTATTCTGAAATGCTAAGATAGGCGATTTGGTAATCTTTTGACCTGGTTTGAGACCTTTTGCTGCTGAGCAAGACCTCGGCTTGTCTTCGGATTTCTGGTAACTGAGCCGATAACAGCACATCTTGGCGCTGATTGTTAAACCATTGATTGAGTTCAGCAGATTTGATAGACACAGCAACACTGAGTCGATCAAATACAGATTGTTTGAGAGCTTTCCTAGCTAAAATATAAGCAGTAATTGCTACAATGGTTACCGTAACAACTGATAAAAGTGAGAAGTAAGTGACTAGCTTTGACAGTAATGTTTTTTGATTTGATTTGATCATAACAATGATAATAAGCGTGAAAATTTAGCTTTTCGCGTCAACTCAATCCTTTGTAGGGACTGAGATATCAGCATTGGCCTATGGCCACGCGTGCGCGTTCACCTATCAGCATTCACCTATCAGCTAATTTAATCCAACGCCTGATTTATAACTATAGCAAATGTCAGCAACCTTTGAGTGACATTGCTTACGTTTATAAGGCCAAAGGTCTGCTATAAAGAGAGTTTTAATGGATGCAGCGCGGCGCTGTATCCCTTGATACTAAAACCAAAAACTCTATCGTAATTCCGATATATAGACCCGGTTCCCTTTTTATATTAATCCTATGTTCACAATTCCAATAAAAAGGCTATAATAGTCATTATAATAACGAATAAACTAACTACGTTTATACCAATTAGAAAAAATTTTATTGATTTCATCAATAGCTCGATTAGTGGCTTGCTTAATTGAAAAATTATCCACCACAATTTTTCTAATCACTTCCCCCCAAACGTTTTGAGCAGCCACTTCACTATAAGCTGGGTTTAACACTTGATAAGCTGGTCGGGTGTTTTGTAACTGCTGTAGCGCCACAGAAATATGAGGATCACCGGGATTTTTCCAAAAGGGTTCTTCAAACAGTTTCGGCATCACGGGTAAGTATCGACCCTGAGACCCTTCGGTGTAGGCTTGTAAGTTTTGCGGTTGTGCCAAATATGAGAGAAAATTCTTAGCATACTCCTGTTTTGTGGAGGCTTTAAAGAGAATAACCTGTTTGATCTCTATGATGAATCTCATCAGTTCTCCACTAGGTTTATTAGGCCACTTAACTGTAGAAAGTTGCTTGGTGTAAATTTCGGGATCTTGTCGTTGGGAACCTGGAACTGACAGAGTATGATTGACAGTCATCAGGCTAGTGCGGCTGAGTAACGTTACATTGTTGCCTGTATTATCCCAATCTACGGCATCCGGTGGCACATTCTTATTGATATAAAAGCGGGTATATTGCCTTAGAGCCGCCTCAATGCCTTCCTTAACTTGGGAATCGTCTAAGCGTAATTTGCCATTTTTATCAATTAGTTTGACATTGTAGGCTTCTAGAAATTGCTCAAAATTGTTGTAAGTATCTAAGCTCATGGACATAGGCATGCCGATACTATACATATTGGGATAACTGGTCTGACGCAACTGTCCCTGAACCTGCTCCCAAAACTGCCAAAATCCCTGCCAATCTCTCGGAATTGCCCCCTTTGCCTGACCAATCTCGGTCAGGATGTCTTGCCAGTAGTGAATATGAATGGCTGATTGCATAATTGGTACAGCATAGTAGCTACGTTTTTTAGCAACTTTGTTTTGATAATTGACTCCAGCAAGAACCCCTTCACTGTACCAATTTTTCAGAGGCTGTATCACATCAGACACATCGACCAGTTGGTTATTCCATGCTAGACGGGGAATAATGGTCAAGTCTGCTACCCCTGCATAGAAAATGTCAGGAGGATTACCTGATGCGATCGCACTCTCGATTTCTTTGAGAATATCCTTCTGAGGTATGATGACTAATTCAATTTTAATTCCATTGTTTTTTTCCCACTTGTCGATAATTTTCCGGAGTGCATCCGTTTCTTCTGGATAAAAACCCTGTTGCCACCAGATGCTAAGTGTTTTAGCTGTGTCAAAGGTTGATGATTGTCTTGATGATTGTCTTGATGATTGGGAATTGTGAGTACAGTTAGCCAATCCCAAACCGAGTAAAAACCAAGGGAGTTGATTAAATTCCCGTCGTCGCATAAGTCTTTAACCGTTACACTTATTAAGTCCTTTAGTATGATATTATCCAGTACTGTGTGAATAAACCTCTTGCAAAAGTATTTTTCTGATACTGTTTGCGTCAATTATTGGGTGCATCTCACTTTTTCCTAATTTCATGCATTGAGATGCACCGATTCCTACTCCCTACTCCTTACTCCCTACTCCCTACTCCCTACTCCTTACTCCGAAGGCGCCCCGCGTGGCTCACGGCCTCAGTCCCTAAAACCCAAGACGAAAGTACTTCAAGCAATTTAAAAATAAACTACTATAGTGAGTAATCGATAATAGGTAATCCTATAGGAGTAATCACAATTACCTAATACCTAATACCTAATACCTATTCCCAAAACATTACAATACCAGTCATTCCGGAGATGATATGATTTGGTCTTATACTATGGGGGAAAAATACCTGAGTAACTTAATCAATCTTAAAAAAGTTAAAGCTTAAAATGGAAAGGTAAGCATATGCGCTACATATGGTGCTACTTGAGGTGTGCTCAGCTATGAGCCAAAGGCTGACCGCTGTTTGCCAAGGGTGGCCAAAGGCCTCTGGCTGCTTAATGCTTACTAAAATTATTCTTAGCTGTCCGGCAAAAGAAGCCCCACATCTCAATGCTACGCCATGAGTGCTTAAAGTTACCGTAAGATAGTGGAGCTTTTATGGTTAGTCGGTTATGCGCAAAAGGGTTAAATATGCATGTAATAAAGCTCCACTATCTAAGGCGCGCGTCTCCAGGGATGAATTTTGCACAGGGTATGCACGGATCAAAGGATAGAGCTATCAAGCTTCTGAGTAATTCAGATGGAGTCATTCCTCTGGGATTGACCGTAGGTCATGCGGGGCGCGTTCGGCCTCCTGTTTCAATTGCTGTTTCTCAAAACTAGTCAACCTGATTACAAATCTTTGATATTTCATTTTTGGCTTAACACCTGTTACAACAGATGTTATCCTAATGATAGGTCGAGAAACAGGAGATGACAACAGTGATATCAGCGTACCAGTATCGGTTGAGATTAACTAAGTCACAGGAAGCGGAAATAGAGAAATGGCTTGATATGCTGCGCTATCAATACAACTATTTGCTTGCTGACAGATTTAACTGGTACGAACAGAATCATTGCTCCGTTAACTCCTGTCCCCTAGTCTGTTATTTACCAGAATTAAGAAACAATCCTGACTATTTTTCCCAAAAGAAAACTCTACCTCAGCTAAAAAAAGACAGACCTTGGTATGGGGCGGTTCAGTCTCAAGTCCTACAAGACTGTGTCAAAAGAGTAGATTTAGCTTTTAAACGATTCCTGAAGGGTGACAGTAACGGGAAAAAGAGTGGTAGACCAAGGTTCAAAGGAAAGAATAGATATCGTTCCTTTACTTTTCCCTCTCTTTCTAAAACTCCTATAAATGGCAATATCTTGACTCTTCCTAAATTTGGAAAAGTTAAGATGATTTACCACAGACCTATCCCCGAAGGTTTCAAACTTAAAACAGCTACTATAACCCGAAAAGCTGATGGTTATTACGTTACGCTATCAATCCAAGATGATACCGTTCCGGACATCATGGCAGTAAATAGCGTTACTAATCCCATTGGGATAGACATGGGTCTTAAGTCGTTCCTGATCAAATCCGATGGTACAGAGGTGCCAATTCCCCAGTACTATCGGAAAGCCCAGAAGCGACTCAAGAAAATCCAGAAAGCTGTTAGCAGGTCTAAGAAAGGTAGTAACAACAGAAAAAAAGCTGTCACCAAACTGGGAAAGGCTCACAAAAAGGTTGCTGACACGAGAAAAGATTTTCATTTCAAAACAGCCAAGGAACTACTGAATAGCCACGACCTAGTAGCCCACGAGAAACTCAATATCAAAGGTCTGGCAAAAACGAAAATGGCTAAGTCAGTTTTAGATGCTGGATGGGGTCAATTCCTGTCTATCTTATCAACCAAAGCCGTTCGCGTAGCGTGGCCTACGGCCTTGAATGCTGGGTTGGTAACGAAAGCAGTAAATCCCAGGAATACTAGCCAGAATTGTTCTAACTGCGGGGAGAAAGTTCCCAAAAAACTAAAAGAACGCACCCATTCCTGTTCTCATTGTGGGTACACAGAAGATAGGGATGTAAATGCGGCTAAAAATATCTTGAAATTGGCGGTGGGGCATCCCGTCTGTAGTAAAGCTTACCGTTCGCGTAGCGTGGCCTACGGCCTTGCATCCAAGGCGTTGGCCGGAGTTGGTAAGAAGCCCACACTGAACTTGTAAAAGTCAGTGTGGAAGTATGTCACAGTACCTCAGTCATCAACCCACTGCAATTGCAATAGCTGCTCCAACAAAGCAAGTAACCGATCCTGGTCAACCGGTTTCGGCAGAAAACCTTCACAGCCAAGCATCTGACTTTGCTTCTGGACTATTTCAAAAGTACGGGCTGAAAGGGCAATGATCGGCACATTTTTCAGATCGGGTATTTCCCGCATTTCTGGCACCATGGTAAAAGCAGTTTTGACCGGCATGAATAAATCAGTCAAAATCAGATCGGGTCGGATGGTTATGGCAACATCCAATCCCTGCTGACCATTGTCTGCGGTTACCACCTCAAAGCCTAACGGTTCAAGCATGTTGAGTAATACCAACCGATTTTCTTTGTTATCATCCACCACTAGCAGTTTGCGTCGTTTTCCGTGGTAACCCATCACTTGACCGGCAATATTCCGTTTAGCTTCGGTAACAATTTTCACCACAGGTAAGGCAACATCAAACCAAAACATTGACCCCTGACTTAACTCGCTTTTAACGTTTAGTTGGCTTCCCATCAATTCCACCAACTGCCGAGATATGGCTAAGCCTAAGCCGCTTCCAGCTGCCCGATATTTGCTATCCCCCGTTTGTTCAAAGGGTTGGAAAATATTCTCTAATTGTTGAGGGCTAATTCCTATCCCGGTATCAATCACCTCAAAGCGAATCGTCCGATGTTGGATTTTGGAATCTTTCCCCTGATCACCGGAGGTAGGGTTTTGGTCTTGAATCACTCCAACGTTGAAAGTTACATTGCCTTGGTCGGTAAATTTGACTGCATTGTCTAACAAGTTGATCAGTACCTGTCGGAGCCGTTTATCGTCTGCCTTAACACCAGTTGGTAAATTAGTTTTTTGTTGAAATCTCAACACAATATTTTTTTCAGTAGCTCGCATGCGGATGATTCCAACCACTTCCTCTAAGAAGGTTGGTAAATTAAATTCTGTGGAATACAGTGTCATTTTGCCAGCTTCGATTTTGGAGAAGTCTAAGATATCATTGATCAAAGTCAACAGATGACCACCGCTTTTTTGAATAATTTTTAAGCCTTCCAGTTGCTTGGTATTTAAATTTATTTCACCTTTGGAGGCGGCTTTAGCCGCATCACGTTGGAGAATTTGAGCATATCCTAGAATACCATTTAGGGGAGTACGAAGTTCATGACTCATGTTAGCTAGAAATTCACTTTTAGCTTGGTTAGCTACTTCCGCTTTTTGTTTAGCATCTTGGAGATAGGCATTTTGTTCAGCAAGGGTTTTGCTTAAAAAATTTAGTTTTAAATGGAGCCTGACTCTAGCTAATACCTCTTCTTGTTCAAAGGGTTTTGGGATATAGTCTACTGCACCTAATGATAATCCTTTTATCTTATGGTTTATATCAGCAAAAGCGGTCATAAAAATTATGGGAATATCTTTAGATATTGGATTACTTTTGAGTTTTATACAGGTTTCAAAGCCATCAATTCCTGGCATATTAACATCTAATAAAATGAGATCAGGTGCTTCATATTCTACTTGTTCAAGAGTTCCTTCACCATCCATTTCTACTCTTACTTGAAACCCAGCACTTTCCAAAGTTTTGTAGAGAACTGATAAATTATTGGGATTATCATCAACGATTAAAATTGTTCCAGTGTTTGGTGATTGGTTCATTTTTACTTATTGATATATTTCCGAATCGCCAAGGTATGAGAGCAAGTCCGGAGGTGCGCTCTTACCATTAAGAATTAAATTCCCGTGGCGGTGCGCGCCCCTTCGCGCACCTTTAGGCAAAGCCGACGCGGGGCGCGAAGGGGCGCGCACCTCTTAATCACTTCGTATTCAGGGAAATTGTGAATTGTTAGTTATTACTCGTTACTTGTTAGTTATTACTCGTTACTTGTTACGTGTTATTTTGTAGTGCAAGCATATTGCTAGCTTACTATAGGCTAGTCAGCGAGACCCTCACACTCCAGTTACACATTTGGAATGTTCCGAGATCAGTTTGCCACCGGACATGATCTTACTTGGACTAATAATCTTTTGAAGCTGATCCTCGAAGACAGGGAATGGGATTTCCCGTTGATGGCTGAGTGTATTCAGTCAACCGTTAACAGTTAACCGTCAACACTACCGATTGCTGATTAGCTCGCCGAAAGTCGTGATCAACTAGTGTCTTGATTCAGTGATGGGATAAGCTGAAATCATCCCGCCTTTGTGTAAGCTTTTTTATAAGCTTTTGTCTACGCTTATGGTTACCTCCTCTTGGTCGTGAATTCTCTATATGTATACTTCCCCTTCTGTAAATCATAAGTAACACCACAAAATGGAACTAAAGCAATTTTCGGCTCTTGAGTTATGCCAAATGGTTTTAATCCTGAAAACAGCTCTAGCAACACCATGCAACATATCAAATCTATTTCCCTAGCAATTTTACTATTGGCTTCGGTTCTATATCTGCCAAGCTGCAACCTCACTGGGGCTAAGAAGAACTCCAACTCAACTAGTAGCTCTCCTACTAAAGTTTTAGATCAAACCCCTGATGGTCGTCTGGTGGAGGAATTGACAACTAGCTATCTCAACAAAACCCCAGCTAGAGCAGTTGCGACTAAGCTAACCCTTGAACAAGCTCAGGCTTTGCAAGACCAATTTGTACAACAGTTGAGCTCTAGTTTAGGAAACGTTGTAGGTTACAAAGCTGGACTGACTAATCCTGCTGCTCAACAGCGATTCAAAGTCTCTGAACCCTTACGAGGTGTACTTCTGGAAAAGATGTTGCTGAAAAGTGGAGCGGTTGTCCCTGCCAACTTCGGTGCTCGACCTGTATATGAAGGAGACTTAATGGTTAGAGTTGGTAGCGAAGAGATTAATAGTGCTACTACCCCTAAGGAAGCTTTAGCTGCTCTTGATGCCGTCATTCCCTTCATGGAACTACCAGATTTAGTTTATGACCCAAACGTGAGTCTTGATGGGCCTGCTTTGGCAGCCATTAATGTCGGGGCTCGCTTGGGAGTTTTAGGAACACCGATTCCTTTATCTGCTACCCCTGATTGGGAAGAACGATTAAAAAATATCAAGATTGTAATGGTAGATCAGGCTGGCAATGAGTTAGCTGTTGGGAAAAGTAGTGCTTTATTAGGAAATCCCTTACAGGTAGTACTTTGGTTAAAAGATTCTTTGAAGGCATCAGGTAAAGTTTTGAATAAAGGCGATTTACTGTCTTTAGGCTCCATGACTCCCCTAGTTCCTGTTAAATCTGGTACTACTATTCGTGCTCAATATATTGGATTATATCCAAAAGCAAAGGTAGAAATATCCGTTAGTTTTGAGTAAGATCATGTCCGATATAATAAAGGGAATAGGGAGTAGGGAGTAGGGAGTAGGGAGTATGGCATCAAAAATTATCACCATTCATTTATAGTCCCTGTAGTATCGATATAGTCAAAATTGGGAATTGTAAATTGGGAATTGTGATTATAGCGGTTTATATCCTAATGAGGTACAGAGTATTTTTTACCTGTTCCCAGATCCGCTGTTCCCAGATCCGCTGTTCCCTGTTCTCTAAAAACCTCACCCAATTGAAAATCGCTATATTATCTGATCAGTTTCCGAAACTGGGAGATTTGCCGTAACCATAGCCAACCTAAGACGCTGCCAATGGCATAATAGAGGAAATCCCACCATACAAAGGTAGTTCCTAAGATGAATTTACCGATTAAGGAAGCACGAATCGGTGCTAATAGAGGGGTTTGCCAAAGTTGTAATAATTCTAGGGCACAGGTAGCGCTAAAAACTCCTAAGGTAATTCGGGTTATTCCTTGGCGATTGGGGATAATAAAAAATATTACTAAACACCAAAAAATCTCATATAAAATAGCACCAGAGTAGTCATGAACCCATTTTTCTCCAAGACCAGAGTAATACTTGGAAAGAATCCCTAATGGTGTAATAATCAATAGAGAAAGGATTATCAGCCAGCGTTGAGGAGTAATTTTTAATAGTTTAGTCATTAACGGATTAGAGAAATGATTTGAGTGCTGAGTGCGTCAGTAGGTCAGTACGTCAGTTATGAGTTGTGAGTTATGAGTTGTGAGTAATGCCAAATCCCTTACATCGATGGGGAAAACCAATAACTTTGGTGCTGTTGTGGTTAGCTGTACAGTTAGTCATCAAGCAAGGGGTGATGGCGACACCGGCAGCAGTTGAAGTAGTTGAGGAACCGAAATCCTTTGGAGACAAGATTTGTCCTGCTGAGGTGAGTACAGCCATTGATGCCATAATCAGTCGTCCCGAATTTATGCGATCGCGTTGGGGCATTTTGATTCAACCCTTAGCCGACTCAGCTCCCCTCTACAGTCTTGAATCAGAACGTTTCTTTATTCCAGCATCCAATATCAAACTCCTAACCACAGCAGCAGCGTTACGTGAACTAGGTGAACAATACCGGATTCGCACACCGGTTTATGGTACTGGCACTAGCCCCTATTTGACTTCCTTACGAATTGTGGGACAAGCAGACCCAAGCTTAAGTAATAGCCAGTTAACAGATGTGGCACAACAACTAAAGCGTCAAGGGGTAAGGTTGGTGCAACAGTTAATTGTAGACGATGGCTATACTCCCTATGGTAAAATCAATCCAACCTGGGAGTGGAGCGATAGTTATCTATACTATGGCGCTTCGGTTAATCGACTTATTCTCAATCAAAATACTGTTGGACTAACCCTATTGCCCCAACAGCGTGGTAAACCATTGCGCGTTAGTTGGAGTGATGGGGTAGCGGCTAGACAGTGGCGTGTGGATAATCGTGCTGTTACGGGTAAGGCCGGAATACCATACTCAGTGGAAATAATGGGAGTTTTAGGTGAGCCGGTGTTAGTGATTAACGGTCAACTGGCGGCAGATGCTGCACCAGACTTCTGGGGGTTAGCAGTTCGCGACCCAGCCAATTATTTCCTGGAGTCCTTCCGCCGTATCCTGGAAGCTGAGGGAATTGCTGTGATGAAGGCATTGGTAAACGAAAGTTCAGCTGAGATGGTCAACTCATCAGATCAGGGGATGGGAAGAGAGGTTAATAATAGATTTCGTTCTAATGTTAATAATACACAAATAACCAATACAGAAATAACGAAAGAGTTGGCAGCAGTAGAATCTCTTCCGTTAGCGCTATTGTTGAAGGAAATCAATCAGCACAGTAATAATTTGTATGCTGAGGCATTATTGCACCAACTGGAAACAGAGGTAGGGAGTGAGTCTAGCCCTAAGTTGGGTCTGGTCGCGGTTCAACAGAGCTTAACAGAGTTAGGGGTTGACCCAAAAAGCTATAGTCTGGCTGATGGGTCTGGGTTATCTCGCCATAATTTAGCTAGTCCGTTTGCGATCGCACAAACTCTGAGACTGATGGCACAAACCCCATTAGCTCAGGTTTATCGAGAATCCTTGGCTACGGCTGAGGTTAGTGGAACTTTAGGCGATCGCTTTCGTGATACCGCAGCTGTTGGTAAGCTCCAGGCTAAGACTGGTACATTAAGTGGTGTCTCAGCCTTATCCGGCTATCTTGATATTCCTGACTATAAAACCTTGGTATTGAGTATTCTGGTAAATCAATCTGACCAATCTGCTGCTACACTCCGTGATGCTATTGATGAAATTGTTCTATTATTGACTCGCTTGGGTTATTGCTGAGTGTTGAGGGGTAGCAACAGTTAAAC
>WTKN01000190.1 GCA_011524395.1 Moorena sp. SS36440bin_2 | reverse complement strand
GTGGGGTGTGGGGTGAAGGGTGTAGGCGAACCTGTCATCTTCGCGATCGCAAGTGGTGGTTAGGGAACTTCGGAAGTGCGTTGGCATTTGTGTGTGGTATAATTTGCCTAACTACTTAGGCACTATTACCCGACCGACAAAGAAAACTGGGAATTAAGGGTAGATATAAGACCGATGTAGCCAAGTTCGTAACTCTTAAGTCTTTGTGTCGCCCGATTAGAAAAGTAGGGAGCAAAGGCAAATAACGATACATCACTAAATACAGAATTTATTTCTATAGGCTAAGCGCCAGAAATGAGTTAGAGGTTCAGTATGGCAAAAGTCCCTGCTGTTCACCGAGAAGCGCGGACCCGCGAGTATACGGGTAGCTGTGTCTATCGAGAAGAGTGTCCTACTTGGATCCCACCATCTGCCTAACGGCAAGGTGGTGGTGCTTCATTCAAGCCAACACTCCTTAATACTGTGTTGATCAATGTAAAACTTGAAACTATCATCAACTAAATTAAGACTTGTGGTTATTCCGAAAAACCCTACTGCCTAATTCCCCTAATTTGTTTTTCACTAATTCTTATAGTTACTAGCTGTTATGACTCTCCAACTACGTGTCTATGTCCCACCCCATCCCCTAGTTAAGCACTGGCTAGGGGTTGCCCGTGATGCCTCTACACCACCTCCATTGTTCAAAAGCGCTATGACCGAGTTGGGACGCTGGTTGACCTATGAAGCAATGCGGGATTGGTTGCCGAATGAAGAACTAACAGTGCAAACTCCCCTAGCTCCGTGCAAGGTAACTATGGTGAACCCAGAAGTACCCATAGTAGTTGTGCCAATTTTGCGGGCTGGACTAGCGCTCTTAGATGGAGCCCAAACGTTGCTGCCCTTGGCATCGGTTTATCACCTTGGTCTGGTCAGAAATGAGGAAACCTTACAAGCCAGTTTTTACCTGAATACCTTACCCAATCAGTTTGACCCAAATACACGAATCCTAGTTCTCGACCCAATGCTGGCTACTGGTGGCACAATGATGTTAGCAATGTCAGAACTTAAAAAACGAGGAGCAACACCAGACTTAACACGGATTATTAGCGTGGTAGCAGCACCACCAGCCTTACAAAAGTTGGGGGCAGATTATCCTAGTTTGACCATCTACACTGGCATGATTGATGAGGAAGTCAATGCTAAGGGATATATAGTACCAGGCTTGGGTGATGCAGGCGATCGCGCTTTTGGAACTTGACCTGAGCAGCAACTAACCCCTATTACCCTGACAGACTTAGACTGCAAATCAAACTGATAGTATCCAACTGATAGTAGAGGTGTGGCCTGGAACACCTCTACCTAGACTTCCTGATCACGGTTCCAAGGTTCACACTCCCCCCTCGCTTACCAGACCGGGCTTTCAAAGTCTTGTTCAAAAGGCTTCCGATACGATACTATATAATATAATTAAGGGCTGGTACCAAACCCCTTGTCTAATCAGCAATATCCCCTCAAACTTGATGGGTTAATCTGGATAAAAGCTGCATTTTTAAAATCAAGGGCAACAGAGCAACATGAGTCAGCAAGATGGTTTTGCAAGTGGATTCCTGACTGGAGCAGTAGTCGGGGGATTGGTAGGTGGCTTAATCGGTGCTTTGGTTACTGCTGGCAAAAGTAATCAAAACGATGAGGAAGATCAGTCTTTGTTAAATTCGGAGCGCTCAGACCCTAAGGCAATTAGGGCGAGAAGGCGCGAACTAAAGGCAGAAGCAAGCATTGAGGCGGCACGTCAGAGTTTGGAAGACAAAATTGCCCAGCTCAATTCAGCAATTGACGATGTACGTCAACAAGTCAACACAGTGAAAGGTCAAGCTGAGGCAAATACACAGGAACGGGTGCTTGAGCCGTGAAAAAATTTGAAGTAGGTATGTTAAAGCTTTACTGACTTGGTATTCAGGCACAGGGTGATCAAATTCGTTAAACTTAACATTAAGATAAAAACTTAGTAAGAAAGCTTATTAAATACTATGGCTACAGAACTGTTGACTAGCACTCTCCAGAGCTTTATCCAAATCTATCTAGTTCTATTAATTGTCCGAATTCTGTTAACTTGGTTTCAAACAATGGATTGGGCGAATCAGGTCGCTTCTGTTTTAAGTCCAATTACTGACCCTTACCTGAATATTTTCCGTTCCTTCATTCCACCCCTTGGAGGTATAGATTTTTCTCCCATACTGGCGATTTTCCTTCTACAAATTTTAGCCGGGGCGTTTTAGCTTAAACGGGGAGAAGCCCCACGTCTGAAAGGGAAGCGTCAGCGTGGGCTTAATCCCCCTTTAAGCTAATCACCGACCGATTTTGTGCCTAAAACCGGATGCCTTAAACTTCTTAAGGATTAGAGGCGTTTTTACATTAGCAGGAACCGTAACCCGAAACTCAAAATCAATGGTTTTCTCTTTTGGAACTTCATCAATTGACCCTACGCGACCCCGGTTTTGGAAGGTATTATTGCCATTGGCATCGTAGATACGACCAAAAACATCAGCATCAAATACGTCTATTTTCTTGGTATTCTTAGCTTTACCCTTGATCAGATAGCAACCAGCCTGCCTAGCCGACCCCCCACCAACGGTCACCATGCCTTGCCCGATTTCTGAGGGACACTCCTGGGAATGCAAGTCGAACAGTTTAAGGGGGATCTTAGCAAAAGCAGGGGGTGCAAATGCCGAGCTGATCACCCAAATCAGACAAGCTACAGCTGTAGCAGTTAACCAATTTCGAAATCCCATAAAGCCAACCAAAAATTTACCGATTACAGCTAATGTACATCTAAATTGGATAGGTTTAGCTTGGAGCAGAGAAAATATCGCTAACTATAACTAATACTGAATAGATAATACTGAAGTGAATGGCTCCAAAGCTCAGTGTAGAATCAGTGACCATTACTAAGATTTGGGGGGAAGGTAGAACTTTTCTAGGGATAACCCTGACCAAACAATACGCGATCGCACTAGCAAAACTCCTAAGGTAATTAGTCCTAAACTCACAGCTCTCAGTTGGTGGTTTCCAGTCCAAGCTAACTGTCCAAGGTAGCTCGAACCAATCATCACGGTATGAATTGCAGCTAGGACTAAAGCAGGGATACTCAATAAATGAATCCGTCGCCAAAGCTTGCCCAAACCCTTCTGTAAGCGGTCAAAACTCGTGAGGGCGGCTGGGGTAATCAACACGAGCGCTAAAATTCCGGCTAACAGACCCCACTTATGCTGCGGTAACATAAACCCCATGGCATCTAACTTCCAGTTCAAGGCATGGTCTAGCCTAAAAAATGTATGAGCGATCGCCAACACAAATGCCCCCACTCCTAAAGCCCGACGATAGCGTAAGAACCCAGCCCACAAACCACTAATCGGACGAGCAATCAAAGCTAACATCAGTAACAGCAGCGCCCCATGACCGGTGTAATCCACCATAGCATCGGTACGCAGAAGGGTTAAAATACCAATCGTGAGGGTAACCCAGCCTCCTAAGCGAAACAGCTGGCTGCGCTTGCTAACACTGAGTCTAGATGCAGATAAACCCACTCCTAGCATCATGGGCATTGTTCCCAGTCCAAAGGCCAGCATCGTTGCTGCTCCCCACCAAAGATTACCCATTTCCGCTGCTTTAATCTGAGCAGCATACAGGAAGCCACAGGGCATCAAACCCCAGACTCCTCCTAAAAGCCCTGGTGTCCACCAATGAGATTCCCCAGACAGTTTACTCATGGCGACCGTCAGCCGTTGATGCCCAATCCCTTTAGATAGGGGGTGTAATAGGGGCAGACGGGGAATCCAATCGGGTTTAAGCTGCACACAGCCAAACCAAATAAGCATTAAACCAGTCAGAATTGCCATGGCTTGGCGCAATCCACTGCCAATCCCAGCCAACTGACCACTGGCAATCAAGACCGAACCCATACCCCCAAGTGCAGCTCCAACTAGAGCATAACTAATTGTTCGTCCTAGGTTAAGGAGACTATGAAAACCCAGCTGATGGAGCCACTTAGGAGACTTTTCCTGCTGCTGAGATAGGGAAAACGCCACTGTCAGAGGTCCACACATCGCCACACAATGACCAAAACTCCCTAGAAAGCCTAGGGTCATGACCAGCAGCAAATCTAAAACCATTCCGTGCTTATGTTCATTAACTGTAGACTATGGTAAATGTTATCATCAGTCATTAATTCTTATTGTGAATTTTTAGCAATTTCTAATCAAAAGATTCATTTGTGATTAACGATCGCCTCTCTATCTTGGCCATTTTCTGATTAAGACCTAGAAGGATCTTTGAACAAAACTTAGTACTAGGAGTTAACCCCCATGACCATTCAACTGCGATCGCACATTTCCTCTACTGAAAACTCAGCACTCAGAACTGAGCAGTATTTTCCAATAATTTCTCACAACATTAAAACCTCTGCCGATGTCGGTGCTACCTTTCACATTGAACCCAATCACAATCCTCGCGCTAGAGAACCTGCTCTAGCATGGTTTGCCCTTACTCGCCAAGGGGGCCAACGAATTCCCCTAGACCAATGTGACTGTCAACTCGTGGTTTACTCTAAATCCTCATCAGACTTAGGGAGTTCCCCCATCCTTGAGCCACAGCTGAAAGCTATATCAGCCGAAGAATATCAAGGTATTCCTGGAGCTGATCTAGTCTTTCCTAAAGCGGGAGTCTATGAGTTAGTTTTAAGCGGTACTCCTAAATCAGCAGCTAGTTTTAAGCCATTTGAGATCAAGTATGACGTCACAGTCACTCCTGGGAAAAAAACTGCGACTGTGCCAAGTCCTGACACTGAACCTCAATTTAACCAGCAGTCAGAATCCTTATCACTATCCTTAGAGGATACTGGACCATCAGAGCCTCAATTATTACAGTGGTGGTTGCCCGTAGGGATTTTTGCCTTAGTCATCCTAGGTATAGGCAGTATGTTGTTATGGAAAAACGCAACAGGAAAAAGATAAATATAACCCACCGACACGGACCCGCGAATTTCTACCTGGTTGCCGTATAGATTGTTCCTGCTTCGTTTTACCGAAATCACTGGCTGATGCTCTTGGGGACGTTGAGTTAGGAATTTTTACTCAATAGAGCTACGAACCGACAATAGAAATAAAATCGAAAGATATAATAATTCTTTAATAATTCTTTATTAACTAATAATTATCAAATGAACATTCTAAGTAACCTGTTTGCCGGTCCCACTAATCCCTCCCGTCCCAAGAAAAAACGCCGACGGATTGAAATCAAATCTGACCGTGAAATTGAGATCATGCGGCAGGCATCAACTATTGTGGCAACAGTACTCAAAGAAATTTCTGAGATGGTTGAGCCAGGAATGAGCACAGCGGATTTAGATGCCTATGCCGAAAAGCGGATCCGTCAGATGGGGGCAACCCCAAGTTTCAAAGGCTACTACGGCTTTCCTGGTTCCCTGTGCACCTGCCTTAATCACGAAGTAGTTCATGGTATTCCTAGTCCTAAGAAGGTAATTTGCAGTGGTGATGTGTTGAAAGTTGATACAGGTGCCTACTATCAGGGATTTCACGGAGACTCATGTATTACTATTGCGATTGAAGAAGTTAAACCAGAAGTGAGTCAATTAATTCGGGTGGCAAATGAAACCCTCTACAAGGGCATCGAACAAGTGAAAGCCGGGAACTACTTGCTAGACATTGCTGGTGCGATTGAAGACCATGCCCAAACTTATGGCTATAGTATCGTGGAGGATTATACGGGTCACGGTGTTGGGCGAAATCTACACGAAGACCCCTCAGTGTTCAACTTCCGCACCCGCGAATTGCCGAATGTCAAGCTGCGTGCTGGGATGACTTTGGCAATTGAGCCAATTTTGAATGCTGGTACTAAGTTCACACGCACCCTATCTGACCGTTGGACAGTCGTTACGGTGGATAATTCTCTATCCGCTCAGTTTGAACATACGGTTTTGGTAACAACTGATGGCTACGAAATTTTGACTGACCGTACCAAGGTCTAACTATAGCCTTACTTATGAACTAGTGAAAGACTTACTGGTAGATGGAAGTTATCAGTAGGTAGTTGGTCTATGAAATAGAAGAGCGTCTCCTAGTCCAGGGGAAATAGTCTAGGTGTACCATTTTCTCCCAAGCCATAGCTATTGCTTACCCAATTAGGTATGATATATTGAGTTGGGACTAATTCTGAAAACTACCAAATTTCTGGCTGTTAACAGCTGGGATACTTGATCACAAGTAAGCGCGAAGTTTTAAAACCCAGTCTCGTCAGAGCTGGGATTAAAAACGATTAACGCGCGAATATACTTGGCACTCACTCTTTTCTGAGTAATCATCGATAGCGTAGCGTTACCTACGGTCAATCCCATCAATATAGCCTTATAATAAGGAAGTTTACTCTAGGCGGTGAGAGCATCCACATAGGAAACCCACTCAGAAAAGTAAATGGGTGAAAAATATTGTTAGACGGTGCTTCTAGTAACTAGTTACATAGATCGCGATTTATCTACTCCTAAAAAACTCCCGATCAGATCTCAGGGGTGTTGATCAGGTTGCATCTAATTTATTTCTTCTTAGTTACTTTACTAATCTCCGGAACTATGACCAATCAAATAGTCGAAAAAATTGCCGGAATGTCTCTGGTAACTATTAGCTTTGATTGCAATTGGACAGCTGTTCCAAAAGAAAACCCCCAAACCGTTGAGCCTAGGGGTAATTATCAGGGTGCATCTACCATTTCTTTCTTCTGATTGATGGGATTGATATCCGGAAGGATTACTATTCGATGGATGACTTTACCTAGGGATAAATTTGCTCTTAGCCAACAGCCAGTTGAGAAGCTGATGGCAACATCTACAGGTGCGACCCAAGGGCGATTTACTCGCCCTTGGAGGCGCGCACCTAAAAAAAAATCCCCTGAACCGTAAGCTTCAGGGGTAATTATTAGGGTGCATCTACCATTTCTTTCTTCTGATTGATGGGATTGATATCCGGAAGGATTACTAGTCAATTTACTAGTCAATCAGTAACAAAACCCACGGGATAAATTTGCTCTTAGCCAACAGCGAGTTGAGAAGCTAATGGCAACATCTACAGGTGCGACAATAAGCGCGAATTTAATAATTAGATGCGGAAAGCGCACCTAAAAAAAAACTCCCCTGAACCGTGAGCTTCAGGGGAAGTTATTAGGGTGCATCTACCATTTCTTTCTTCTAATTGATGGGATTGATATCCGGAAGCTAAGGTATGGCTTACGATTCTATATGATTGCTAAACCTATAGAGGACTTTACTTTTAGCTGACAGCCAAGTTATGGTCTATGGCAGCATCTACCAAAGAAAACCCCCGAACCGTGAGCTTCGGGGGTAATTATTAGGGTGCATCTACCATTTCTTTCTTCTGAGTTACTTCTCCACTATCCGGAAGCTTTAGCAGGGGATGATTGACAACTGGCGGCAAGACGTTGCTCTAAAGCTATATTAATTATTAATTATCAATTGACCGATAGGACTACTCCTTCATATTTTATTGTCTATTACAGCTTGAAGCACCTAATTGATATGCACCTCAAGTAGCGTGGCCAAACGCGCACGCGTGGCCATAGGCCAAGGTCTTTAGCTGTTGGCGTAGCCTGGGCGTAGCCCATAGGCTTACAGTATTTATACTTAAAATAATAAATTCAGAATATCGGTACTACAAAAAAAACCCCCGAACCGTGAGCTTCGGGGAGTAACTATCAGGGTGCATCTACCATTTCTTTTTTCTCTGTGATTTGACGTATATCCGGAAAAGTCAATCACTAATTGATTTAGAGGAATCTACAAAACTATTAGATCCCTCGTAAGGTAGGGTATGGAAAGTATAAGCCCATTAGAAAACCCCGGAAACTTAAGCTCCGGGGGTAATTATCAGGGTTCATCTACCATGCTTTTATTCTAAGTGATTTTACTGAGATTTTAAAAATTGGTTAATTTTCTTGACATATATGAACAGCTGTGTTATTGAAGTTATACAACAGTAAGTGAGTTGAGGCTCTAGGTAACACAGCCATGACTTGAGCACTTACCGGGATTAGTTGATTGCAAGGGATTAATTTCGCCAAATAATCACCATCACCATTGAGCCCTCAGCTATCACCTGATTGAGGAGTGTTCAGGGTAAGTCATGTACTTGCGGCAGTTAGCCCAATGCTTAAGTTTTCCTGGATTGTCGAGGTAACTGCTGATAGGTTCATAGCTAAATGCCGACATCACGAGATAGGATTATCTACAAGGTGAAGACTATAGACCCACGCAACTATGCCACGCACTCAACGCAACGATAACTTTATCGATAAAACCTTTACGGTGATGGCAGACATCCTCCTAAAGGTTCTTCCTACCAATAAGCAAGCCAAGGAAGCTTTTGTCTATTACCGAGATGGTATGTCAGCTCAAGCGGATGGGGAATATGCTGAAGCTATGGATAATTACAAAAAAGCCTTGGAACTGGAGGAAGACCCCAACGACCGCAGCTTTATTATCTACAACATGGGGCTAATTCAAGCGAGTAATGGTGAGCATGAGCGTGCTTTAGAACTCTATCATCAAGCTCTTGATATCAACCCCCGTATGCCTCAGGCTCTTAATAATGTAGCCGTAATTTACCATTATCAAGGTGAACAGTTGAAGGAAGCTGGAGACAGTGAGGCGGCAGAAGCTTTGTATGACAAAGCGGCTGATTATTGGAAACGAGCTATTCGCCTTGCTCCTAATAACTACATTGAAGCCCAAAACTGGCTGAAAACTACAGGTCGTTCTACGATTGATGTTTACTTTTAGCTCCTAGCTTATAGTTAATAAACTTGATAGTCTTTATAAGAGTATTTGATTTTGGCTCAGCCTTTACTGTTGACTGTTGAGGAATTCGTTACTAACCAAGAATATAATATAACCAAATGATGATAGACCGCGAACAAGTCCAAAAAGTTGCAAATCTTGCTCGTTTAGAACTAAAAGCAGAGGAAGAGGATAAATTTGCAGCTCAGATGAACAGTATTTTTGAATATTTTCAACAGCTGAGTGAATTAGATACTGAGGATGTGCCGCCAACTACACGGGCGATTGATATTAGCAATGTGACTCGACTGGATACTCTCAAACCATATACTGACAGGGATTGTATGTTCAGGGAAGCTCCTGAGCAGGATGGTGATTTCTTCAGAGTGCCAAAAATTATCACTGAAGGCTAACTGGGGTTGAAAGGGTTAACTAATAGTTGGTTGTTGAGGGTTGAGGATTGAGGGTTGAGGGTTGAGGGCTAGTAGACAGTAAACTATCAAACCAAACCCTTAATTTTTAAATTAAACTATAAAAAATGAACCATTTTTATGGTAGTGAATTCCTCACCTTTGATTTCTGATCCTTCCTTAGACCCATGCATTCCCAAGTAGATTTCCAAGATGCCTTTGATGTGATTGTAGTTGGCGCGGGACACGCTGGTTGTGAAGCCGCCCTAGCTTCAGCACGGTTGGGCTGTCGTACTATCCTACTTACCCTCAACCTAGACAAAATTGCTTGGCAACCCTGTAACCCAGCTGTGGGAGCACCGGCCAAGTCTCAACTCACCCATGAGGTAGATGCTTTGGGTGGAGAAATTGGCAAAATGGCTGACCGTACCTACCTGCAAAAGCGGGTACTTAACTGTTCACGGGGACCAGCGGTTTGGGCTTTGCGAGCCCAGACGGATAAGCGAGAATATGCCGCTGTGATGAAGGAGATTGTAGAAAATCAAGAAAACTTGACTCTCCGGGAAGCCATGGTCACGGATTTGGTGCTGGGGGCTAATCATGAGGTGATCGGTGTCCAGACTTACTTCGGTGTGGCCTTGAGAGCATCGGCAGTGATCTTGACAACAGGCACTTTCCTGGGTGGACGGATCTGGGTAGGAAATAAGTCGATGTCCGCAGGACGGGCTGGGGAATTTGCGGCAATTGGGTTGACTGAAACCCTTAACCGCTTAGGCTTTGAAACGGGACGACTCAAGACGGGAACCCCCGCACGGGTAGATAAGCGCTCCGTAGATTACAGCAACTTGGAACCTCAACCAGGGGATGAAAAGGTGCGCTGGTTTAGCTTTGACCCAGATGTGTGGGTCGAACGAGAGCAGATGTATTGTTATCTGACCCGCACGACTTCTGAGACTCACCGCTTGATTAGGGATAATCTTCATCTATCCCCAATCTATGGAGGCTGGGTGGATGCTAAAGGACCCCGATACTGCCCTAGTATTGAAGATAAAATTGTGCGCTTTGCTGATAAAGAAAGCCACCAGATTTTTATTGAACCAGAAGGACGAGATATTCCAGAACTCTATATCCAGGGATTTTCTACTGGATTACCAGAGAATTTGCAGTTGCAGCTATTGCGAACTCTTCCGGGATTAGAAAATTGTGCTATGCTGCGTCCTGCTTATGCGGTTGAGTATGATTATTTACCAGCGACTCAGTGTTATCCGACACTGATGACTAAGACAATTGAGGGATTGTTCTGCGCTGGACAAATTAATGGTACCACTGGCTACGAGGAAGCAGCAGCTCAGGGGATTGTAGCGGGAATTAATGCAGTGCGCTATGTCCGCCATCAGGAAATGGTGGTGTTTCCTAGGGAAGAAAGCTATATAGGCACGTTAATTGACGATTTGTGTACCAAAGACCTGCGGGAACCTTACCGAATGCTGACTAGCCGTTCCGAGTATCGGTTACTATTGCGGTCCGATAACGCTGACCGCCGTATGACTCCTTTAGGACGGAAACTGGGTTTGATTGATGACCGTAGGTGGCAGCTGTATCAACAAAAACAGGCAAACATTACTACAGAAAAAACCCGACTCCAGTCAGTGCGGATTAAGGAACATGATCCAATCGGAATTGCGATCGCATCCGATACCCAGCAAAAGATCAAAAACTCGATTACCTTAGCTGAGTTACTACGTCGTCCTGGTTTCCACTATGTCAATCTAGACCAATATGGATTGGGTGACCCTAAGCTGAATCAGTCGGAACGGGAAGGAGCAGAAATTGATATAAAATATGATGGTTATCTTAAGCGTCAGCAAAAGCAAATTGAGCAAGTTTCTCGGCAAGCTAATCGGCAGTTACCACCAGATTTGGATTATGCTGCTATAGAAACTCTATCCAAGGAGTCTCGTGAAAAGCTTAGCCAAGTCAAACCTATGACTATTGGTCAGGCATCGAGAGTTGGCGGGGTTAATCCAGCAGATATCAATGCCTTGCTGGTATATCTAGAGGTGCGGGAACGAAAGTTCAGTGCTGTTGTGGCTCCCTAATCTCAGGGGCATCTGTTATAAAACCCTAGATAATCTTCTCAAATAAGTCATAGTCATAGTAACGAGAGATACCATCGATGTCTCAGGATGTGATTAGCAAAGAAAAATCAACAGAGCGGTTGAACCCTCCTCTTCCCATTCAGCCATGGTCGGTAGATGCTGAAGCCGATAGGTTAATGGATGATTTATTTGGGGATCTGTACCAAATGATCGAAAACGGCTGCGAGTTGCCGACAGAACCCGCTGAGCCAGAGTATGTCTCCTTGGAACCGATAGCAATCCCGAAAATTCCCATATCAGCGGCAATCATTCCGTTTCTAGAATCGCCACTCCCCGCAACACAGGAGTTAGCGGACACTACATCAAGTGAGTTGCAAACAACAACAACAGATACTAACTCTAGTATTGTCGCGGATAACTCTGGTCGGTTTTTAGACAAGCTTCTATGGGCTTTAGCCTTACTGTCCCTATCAGCAATCACAATGATGTGGCTGACTAGCCAGGGAAAGCTAACTTGGTCATGGTTGAACAACTTGGTGGCTTTGGTATCAGTACAACAAGGCAAAGTCTCAGAACCTGATGCCCAGTTTATTAACTATATGTTGCGATCGCTAGAAGTAATTGACCGCAAAGCAGAAGCTATCAAAAACACTGTGATCGCCCAATCATTACCAGACCCCACGCCTCCCAATCCTCCGGTAAGTCCTAACTCAGCAGCAACTGGAGCACCAACTGCTATCAAAGAACGTATCTTAGAACGAGTTTATTACATACCAATTGAAAAGGTTCCAACCCCTGCTCCTGCCATAGCATCCTCAGGGCCAGTCACACCATCCCCTGCTACCAGACCTGAACCTACACCATCCCCATCACCAATCCCAAAACCTCCCTCAAATGCTGTTCTAGAACCACCGCCACCAACTATTGTAGAATTACCGCCACCACCAATCCAAGACCCCCTGCCCACCGCTACTCTTGACCGACTCCCTGCACCCCCACCTCCCCCACGAACATCACCTGCCATCAAACATACCTTGGTAGGATTACTGGAACTAGGAGAACAATCTGCTGCTTTGTTTAAAATTGATGGTGTTACCCAACGGGTTAAGCTGGGGGAAGCAATTGCTAATAGCGGTTGGACTCTAGTCTCTGTAGATAATCAGGAAGCAGTTATTCGACGCAATGGTGAAGTTCGTTCAATTTACGTTGGACAACACTTTTAGTTAGCTTCCTCCGCTAGACATGCCCCACAACGAACATGCGCAGCATGAGTGTGGGATGAATCGCGGACAGGAACTCTGATAAACAGGCTGAAAAACGTTATACTAAAAATAGTAGGGAAAACAAATTAAGAGCTAACCGCCACCTACTAATTAAAAATAGAACTTATTGTATTGTTCCGGCGCGGAGGGGCATCCCGGAGACGAAACCTGATCAGAGGGTCGCCTTAATCATAAAGTTTTAACCCTTTTATGCATAGCCTGCTAACCATAAAGGCGACCCTCTGAATGCGGTAACTTCTGACCGTGTCGTTAATAAAGCTTACCGTTCGCGTAGCGTGGCCAAAGGCCTTGTATCCTAAGCGATGGCTGGAGTTGGTAAGAAGCCCACACTGTAATCTTCGATAAGCGTGTGGGAGTATGTCACGAAAGACTCCCCGTGTCTTTAAATCGGGGAGTGTCAATTTTCTTCAAACGTGGGTGCGCAAAGAAGCATTTGCCAAAGCCCACCAGGAAATGATAGGCATAACCAGCAGCGTCAGCAGAGACGTCCAAACTGATTTAAACACAATATACGAGCTGACGGTAAATGGTTGAGCTTGACCTAGGCTGAGAGCCCAAACTATCGGTACTGCGCCAAAGATAACCCCGCCTGTTCCGAGAAGTACACCGCGCATCCAACGAGGGCGGCGAAACCAACTGAAGTAAGGACACTGTTCTGGAAGAAGCGGAGGTAGTTTGCCAGACCGCACTTTGCGCGCAATAATCGGGCCGATGATGAAGCAGCTGATCAACGGTAACATAAACCCACTAGCCAGTAGGTCTCTAAAAATGCCCTTCGGTCCCCAAAGAGGAATGACAGAGGACGAACGGTTCACTAACCAGGTGAGCAAAACATTAATCACGAGATTAATCAATGTTGAAACCGCGCCTTGATCGATCAGGAGAAACCGCCGATGCCGATTAGATAATTCCATGGAAATCACCTCTACTAGATCTATTGCGAACTGTCGAATATGTCGAATAGACCTCTTGCAAAAATAGTTTGAGTTATAATTAAAGGCTTTGTAAAAATTAGCTAAATTGTATACTACGCTTATAGAAAAAAAGATTACAAAGCAAGTTTGTTAGTCTTAAGCGTACGCTATATAAAAAATTGCCAAATACTGGTTCTTCAGTACCTACTATGCTAAATTTCCAGTTAAAAAAACTCATAAAGCTTGTTTAATAATGGTTATAAGGCAATTTAACTAATAAAATTTTCTGAATACTGCCTTTTTACCCTGCTCCCTGCTCCCTGCTCCCTGCTCCCTGCTCCCTGCTCCCTGCTCCCTGC
>WTKN01000295.1:18720-68543 GCA_011524395.1 Moorena sp. SS36440bin_2 | reverse complement strand
CACAGCCATTGAGCGGCAGTCCAACCGCCATTAATCCACGATTCAAAATATTGATGCCACTATTCCAGTCGCGTTCGCGCAGCGTCGGCTTCGCCGAATCAATTTTGACGTCACAACTAAAACAAAAATGAACTCGTTCGCTTAAACTTTTTTCGACTCTGGAACCACAATTAAAACACTCAATACTTGTTCCCCGTGGATTAACTTCCTGGACTAACAAACCGCGTTTTACCGCCACTGCTTGCAATATTTCCAGAAATTTACCCCAGGCTGCATCATGTATTGATTTCGCTAACTTAGTTCGCGCAAGTCCTTTGATGTTTAAGTTTTCATGAGCAATTAAGTCATACTTGCTGCACAGCCAGTGAGCGACCTGATAATGAAATTCCTTTCGACAACGGGCTAAATAAAGGTTCAATAAAGCGACTTTGTTTTTAGCTTTTTTCCAGTTATTAGACCCCTTAACACGACGCGACATTACTTTTTGAGCTTTAGCCAGTCTGTCTTGAGCATTCCTATAAAACTGTGGGATAGGTACTGCTTCACCGTCAGACGTGGTCAAAAACTTCTCTAAGCCAACATCAATTCCAACCGCAGACTTAACCGCATCTACGGGTAATATTTCAGGTACGGTATCATCCTTCATTGAGATGCAGCAATACCAACCATCAGCTTTTTTGATGACTGTACATTGCTTAAGAGTAAATCCATCAGGCAACAGTCGATGCATTACCACAGGAATTGAACCAATGCGGCTTAGCTTTAGAACGCCGTCAATTAAGTGTGCTCCAGCTTTAGAATTGTTTACCCTGGGAAATACAAATGATTGACCTTTGGTCACGCTGCGCGATCGGAGTTCTCCAGGTCTTTTAAAACGAGGTCTACCGCCTCTGTTACCATTGGCGTCCGGTTTTCGCCACCTATCCCATGCTTTGTTAAGCCGTTGTAGGTTAACCTGCTGAGTTTCTGCATAGATTTGCTTGTACTCAGGAAACAGTCGCTTAGTTTCCTTGAGAGCCGCTTGTTGAGTGTAATAGTTAACCGGTTTTGGGATAACACCTATCGGCTCACTGATTAAGCTACATCTATCAATCGGGGAACGAGTCCGATTGAGCCAATCAAGCCGTTGTCCTAAAGCATAATTCCAATGACGGCGTAACAGTTCAAGCCACCTTTCGCGAGATGGCTATCTGTTCGGGACTTGGTTTGATTTTGTAGCAGTACGTTAATCTCACTTTGCTAGTGTACCACTTACGCTCGCACCTCAAGCAGCGTCGGCTCTGCCGAAAGCGTGGCCAGAGGCCAATCTGTTGAGAACTTCCAGACGCTGTCGGGCAATTCCCCTCCCGTTAAATCGGAGATTATAACGGGAGACCCCTTGCCCGTTTAGTTGGGTAGGTTAAGTCTATGGTTTTTGGGTAAGCGGGAATAGTATGCCTTTAGAGGAGGTAGGAAATTCCTAGCTTGGGTAAACTGGTTACAAATCTCGGTTGTGTTTTTGGGAAATCTCGATAGTATAATTAAATATTTAATATTCTCTCTTCGTAGGTAGATCTAAGAGGTTGTCTGAGAAGTATCATTTGCTACATATAAGCCCCCTAAATCCCCCAAAATTGGGGGACTTTTACCAGCCAATGGATTATTGTTCCCCCCAAGCGAGCAATCCCTCGCTTGGGGGGCTAGGGGGGCAAAATTCAGTATCAAAAAATTTTTCAGATATCCTCTAAAGGTAAGTGGTTGACCGTTAAGTGTTAACCCTTGGCTTCGTTGAAGCATTTGAATATAGGACTACCAATTAAGGTGTTTGACATTGATACAACCTCAAAAGCTGTTGTAGTCAACTTCTGCCTATTGCCTATTGCCTATTGCCTATTGCCTTTTGCCTATTGCCTATTGCCTATTGCCTATTGCCTATTGCCTTTTGCCTATTGCCATATCATCTAGGGTGCGTGAACTAGTTCTTATTCAGGAATCTACTCAGGAAATGTGACAGGAAAATCCCTATGTCAACCAGGAAGTCAACCAGGAAGAAGTTAGCGAATGCGATCGCACAACTACTCAAACAGGTAGTCAAACTCTCTCAAGCCATCACCAAACCCTTGATGCGTTGGCTGTTGCGTAGCTTATTTATTTTACACCGTCGCTCCCGGGTGGCAACAGCCGGGTTTGTGTTGCCTACCGCCATTATGGTGACCTTGGTGGTAACCTTACTGGTAACTGCTATTGTGTTGCGCTCCTTTGACCGGGTCAAAAATGCCAGTAATTATCGGGTCAATCAAGCAGTTTTCAATGCCGCCGCTCCAGCTATTGAGCGGGCTCAAGCAAAATTGGAAGCCTTGTTTGCTGACCCCACCCTGCCCCGCGCTACCCCATCCGAGGAAGCGTTGGAAAATGCCTTTACGAATACCAGATACAACTTTGGTGATGAAACCCGTTTGACCCTCCAAGACCAAGAGACTCAAGACACCATAGACACTGCCTGGAGGTTTCCGGTTGATACGGATAATAATGGCAAATTCGATAGCTACACCCTCTACGGAATTTATTTCACAAGTCCACAGCCAAATCAAAATCAAAATCCAAATAGAAACCCAAACTCCAGAAGCTCTGTACAAGCGAGAACCCCACCCATGGGGGAGTCAAACAACAGCGATCGCTGTACGCTAGCTGCTAGCACGAGCGCTAGCTTAGTGGATAATTCTGGGTGGTTTAAGTCCGGATCAAAATTAAAGAAAAGTATATTTGTTTACACCGCAACCGTTCCGATTGTGGCAGGGGATCCACAAATAGATGATCAAACCTATGAGGCTTACAAGGGTGAGGCCGGATTCTCAGCTCTAGAGTATCAGCAAGACCGAGCCAGAATTCCCCTAGTCAACAATGCCATTGTCTACGAGGATGATTTACAAATTACTCCTGGATCTGGTATCCAGATTAATGGCCGGATTTTTACTAACGGGAACTTTCTGACTGGTAATGATGGCGGAACTAATCAGTATTTTCAAGTCAGTAGTCCGAAATCTTGCTACTACACGGAAGAAAACAGCAAGATTATTGTCGGGGGCAATATGGCCTTTGGCCGTGTTGATCAGGATGCCGATAAACAGGGAGGCAAAATACATCTGTTCAATGGGGCGGACGAACCACCGAGGACAAATGTTAACTTAGGCAAAAATAACAATAAATCGGTTAAGGAAGACCCCAATCAGATTGGGTATAATAGCCAAGCCTACACGGCACGAATTAATCGTCTGGTAGAAGCTCAGTTTGATAGAGGTGAGGCTACTGACCCCGAGGAAGTCCAAAAAAGATACGAAGACTTTCAGGGTGCAGAACTTGACAGACAACGACGAAAAGCTCTAAGCATATACTTCAAAGACCGCACCCGTCGTGTTCCCTATGCAGAAGTTGAAGAGGGTGGAGAGTCGGGAGATGCCAATCTCCAAGGTACTGCTAACGAGCTTCGTCCCCAGGATGATTGGATATTCCCTTATGATCCAGGTACTACAACCAGTAAAAATGGCCTAGAGCTTAAGATCAAGAACCAGAAGCTCAATCCTCCAGCAACGGAACCAGAGGTACAACAGCGACAAGGTAAAGAACTAGAAATTGGCGATCGCGTTTTGATCGGTCATGGCTTACCGGCTCTATGGTGGGATGACCAGGCAGAGCAATTCCAAGGTGCCACAGCTCAACAAGACATTGGGGATGGCGTTACCTGGAATGACAGCGAGGAGAATCGCTACCGGACTACCCAAATCACTCCCTTAGCTGATGTAGGGGATACTGACCGCAATGGTTTCTGGGAAGCAGCAGCCGCCAGGCAACCGGTTCAGCCCCTGGAAGGAGTTGGGGGATTGCGGGTAGTTACCGGTGCTGGGATTTATGTGGATGAGGATCAGTTGAATGATCCTGACGCAAACTTCCCCCGGGATAATGATCAACGCCCTGACTGGGAGTCTTATTTGCCCCCTCCTGGTTGGGATATTAGGTTTGTCGATCCCGGAAGTCGGCGTCTTCCTAGTGACAACAGAATACAGCTAGATGACCTCAGAACTGAATTGGGTGCAGAACCCATACTGGTCTGGCCAGATACCATGCCCATGCATGGTGGTATAGGTAGTCAGTTAGGAGGTAATGATTTAACTAATAATAATGGTAATGGTCCTGCTGATATTACTGACGCTAACCAGAAAAGTGACCTATTGATGAGGGCAAGTGCTGTTTATCATTACACCCAAAACCCAGGCCCTGAACCAGAAGAAAAAAACTTTGACCAAGAACCAATTGCCTGTGTGAGTAGCTACTATGACCCCACAGATAAAGCATCGGCTGAAAATAATGTTGACTATTATCTTGATCCATTGACAGAGGAAGGGCGAGGTGAAAACGGCAGGTCTAACAATGGCATCGTTTACAAGTTTCCCGGTAGAAATATCAGGCCAGAACTGGAACGACAATCCCTATTAGTATTTCCCAATGGGCGTCTTGCCAATGAACCCTTGAAAAGAGCGTTAGAGACAGACGAAGATAAGCGCACCCTAGCTGATAATTCAGCCATTGATACCGCCATTTGCGCCTTAGAAATTTTAGAAAACCCTACAGCTAATATAGATGATTCAGAGATCCCTCATGGGGCAATCTACGAACAATCCTTTTTGAATGCCAGACAAATCCAGGAAATTGAGGATCCTAACACTCCCGAGCTCTATGACCTAGCCATAGAAGACCGTCAGCCTCTGGAAATCAGGACTACGGTGTTGGATCTCAATCTGCTCAGAATAACACAAACCACAACTGATACATTCCCCAAAGGTCCCAGCCCAGAATTTTTGCTACCGGATAGCGGTATTATCTACGCCACCCGTGATGATGCCTTACCAGACCTCAGTGATAGAACTGGAGATAACCTTGAAGAAAATCTCAGCTCCAGTAGCGTAGACTTTACCCTAGACCCCACTCGCCGTCCCAATGGAATTATGTTACGCAATGGGACAGTGCTAGCCCGTCAAGACGAAAGTAACTCATTTAAATTGACCAATCCCCCAGGAGCAGAGAAAGGGTTAATTTTAGCTACCAATTTGCCAGTGTATATCAAAGCCGATCCTGTCGATCCTGATAATGAAAATGGACCATCCGGTTTTAATTTGCACCAAACCCCTGGCGGCGATTTGGTAGAAGAGTTTACAGAGCAACTAGGAAATGATGAATGGGAAGAAGGTGCAAATGGGAATTTCTACGGTCGTAACAATCTCAACGACAACTTTGCTTGTCGCACAAATGATGATAGATTGCCCAATTGTAACTCAGGGGATTTGTGGCGACCAGCAGTAGTGATTGCTGATAGCGTTACCCTACTGTCTAATAATTTTCAGTTTGGTTTCCGCTCCGATGGGGACTATGACCTGAGGGGAATACCAATGGGTAGTAACTTGATAAATCAAAATGATGGTAACTTAACAGACCCTGTAAATGAGGCTAACTTTAATAATGCTGACCTGAATGGCAACGGTCAAATTGACGCTCAGGTTCTAGAGTCTCAAATTGTCTATGGTTATGACTTGAATGGGGATGGTAACTTAACAGATACTTTCACTGAGACAGACCCGACCATTAACGTTGACCTTAATGGTGATGGTGTTGTAGATAACACTAACGTTTTGGAGTCTCAGATACCTGTTGCCGTAGGACTAAAACTAAATGGCATATTTGACAATAATTTTGTCACTAGTGCCAACTGGTGGGATCCCTGGGGGAATGGCATTAATACTATTGATACTCCAGATGGCAATGGCAACCCTCAACCTAGCATCAGACCAAATCCGGACGATACCAATCCGAACCCTAGAAGAATAAACAGTTCCTACCTAAGCAATTTTGTCACTCCCATTCAGCGACGGGTGGAATTTCCAGAGTATGTGATGGAAATCTGTCGTACAGTGCCGGTTTCAGCCTGTAACCCTAATGACTGGGTGGTTGGCATACAAGGCTTCCCAAATCAACAGGCTAGTAACCTTGTAGGAACTAATGTTAATGAACTTTTGTCCGGCACAACTGCAAGACCTGCCATAAATATCGAAGATCAACGCTATCCCCGTCGCATTGCTTTCCAACGGGATCCTAATAACAATAATAACTTGGTCTTAGATGCCAATAATAATCCGATTCCTCTGGGAATAAATAATGGACAGAATGTCGAAGCTTACCAATACGATACCTTCAATATCAACAGACCTGAATTAGCACCCCATGCTCTATGGTACAAAACAACTGAAAATCCAAATAACCCTAGCGATCCTAGAGCAAACCGACAAAGTTTCGGTCAAGACCAACCACTGTTTTACCAAAGGCCATTACAAAACGCAACAACAGAGCAACCGATGTTGGTACCAGTCCTACAAGTTCACTCCCTGACTGCTGAACCAGGACAAAACGATCAAGCACTCCCGGGACCGGTACAAGAAGAATGTGTGGAAATCGAAGAGGGCTGGACACAACAAGCCAATCCCCATGGAGAAACCTTCAATGTAGTGATTGCTTCCGGGGATAGTCCCCCAAGGCAAATCGAAAATAACGGTGGTGTAGCTAACTTCGTTCGTTACCTAGAAAACTGGCGGCAACCGGGGGGAACTTGCAGGGCTACAGAGGGTATCCCCGCTCGGATCAGCGGCTCCCTGATTCAGTTCAAGCGTTCCGCCTATGATACAGCCCCATTCTGGCATGCCCCGAAGAATGCTGATGATATCAATGTCCCGAGTGGATTTGGATACGAAATAGATGCTAATTATCGAGGCTCTGGGGCTTTCATGCCCTATGCCACTGGTAATGGCAAACTGCCCTATTACATGGCACCCCAACGTCTATATGGTTTCGATGTCGCTCTGCTGACTCAGTTACCAGACCTGTTCTCTGGCCTGTTTACCACCCCCTCAGCGGGAGACCCTGATGAGTTTTTCCGGGAAGTTGCCCGAGATGACCGATGGGTGAAAACTTTACTGTGTGCTACAGAAGGCGAAAACGGACCTCTAGCAGTTAACCAGCGCTATTGCTCGCAATAATAAGGTTGTTTGGTTGTTCCCGTAGCGTGGCCTATTGGCTAAGGTTATTTGGTTGTTCCCGTAGCGTGGCCTATTGGCCAAGGTTGAAGGTTGAAGGTTGAATAATCAAGCACGATTGTGATTAATCTCAGGGTGGTGGGCAGTGCCAACCACCCTGATTTGCCAGCAAATGAATTTAACTCAAGCACTGCCCACCCTACATCTAAATCTGGTTCCGGTTCCCCCCTTGTTAAGGGGGGTTAGGGGGGATCTGACAGGGTGTATAGCACTACGCATTAAAGTTAGGACATTGATACAAGCTCAAACGCTTTTGTAGTCAACTATTGCCTCTTGCCTCTTGCCTCTTGCCTTGCGCGTAGCGCTATATCTCCTAAAAGCTGTTTGACCAAGTGGTGGGTTACAGGTACGAACTCTTGCCTCTTGCCTCTTGCCTTTTGCCTTTCTAAATCGACTCCCGACTCCCTTAACAATTAATAGTTAAACCATGATCAATCCCCAGAAGCAACAACCCCTTTCCCAATCATCAGATGCCGGTTTCACCATCATGGAATCCTTGATGGCAATGCTGATTATTACAATTCTGATGCTTGGCATCTCACCCATGATTGTCTTAGGAGTGGCCAATCGAGTCCAGTCGCGACGAGTAGAACTAGCAGTGCAAGCAGCTAGAGGCTACATCGATGGTGTACGGAGTGGAGCCATCGACCATCCCGAACACAAATTAGAAATGGAACTTGATGGTGGAAACAACAGAAATCAATTTGCTCAGACTGATGCTCCGAGACCATCAAACTTGACTTGTGACAACAATTCCTATTGCGAGAATGAGGATGATAACAGTATTTACTGTATAGATTTCGATGAAGGTGGCTGTAGCAGTAACAGTTCAAGAGACTTAATCATCCAGGCATTTCGGAGTATCACTTCATCAGGAGACCCAACTAATAATAGAAGCTACTTTCTCGGGGTGCGGGTTTACCGAGCAGATGCCTTTGAAGGTAGAGAGAACTTGAAGATTGGTCATGAAGGGGCGAAGTCGAAAGCGAGGGGACCTGGATTAAGCGATCGCAAAGCCCCCCTAGTAGAAATGACTACAGAAATTAGCACAGGTACACCGGATTTTGGCTTGTTTTGCCAGCGCCTAGGAGGTTGTAACTAATAGACTAATACAGTAATTACTATCAGAAACTACTGACATAAATGACAATAAAAAAAACAACCATGATTAAATCACTCAGAACCTTACTCGCCCATAAACTTAAAAGTAATAAAAAGCCTAAGCTCAACCATGGCGGCTTCACCTTAATTGAACTACTAGTAGCCATGATCGTGGCGGTGCTAATCATCGCACCACTATTGAGATTTATGATTACTGTCCTAGATACCGACCGTAAAGAGCAAGCCAAGGCTACTTCAGAACAAGAAATCCAAGCGGCTATAGACTACATCGCCAGAGACTTGGAGCAAGCGGTCTATATCTACGATGACTCTGGAATCCATAACGAAATCCCACCACTTGCTGAAACAACTGGTTGTAACCAAGATAACTGTAAACCTGTGTTGGTATTCTGGAAGCGGAAGCATTTTGATAGAGGTGACACAGTCAATGGCCAAACCATTGGCGACTTTACCGATGAAAATGATACCTTTGTCTATGCTTTGGTTGCCTATTACTTAATCACTGAGGACGAGACTGATTGGTTAAAGATTGGTAGAATTGGTCGGTTTGAAATTCGTGATCAAGTCATCGATGTAAATGATGAAGTTGGTATACCCGCTAGCGAGGGCTTTCAACGCTTTGATCTCAGCAACCCAGGAAGCACCCTAAAGGAAAAGTTGAATCAGTGGGAAAAAGTAGCAGGTGTTAATTACAAGACTCCAGTTCAAACCTTAGTAAATTACATTGATATAAGTCCTGAAGAAAATAACAATAACCCCCAAGATATTTGTCCAAATGACAACTATTTGCAGGTTCCAGAGGAAAGCGAAGATGGGTTCTATGTCTGTGTCGATTCAGAGAAGAAAATCGCTCAATTAGTTTTACGAGGTAATGCTTTAGCTCGGATAACAACTAGTCAAAAGCAATATAACTTCCTAAAGAAGCAGTCTAGCTATTTCCCGACCGTAACCATGCAAGTTGAAGGGCGCGGTTCCTTAGGACTATGAAGACAAAGAAGACCGGTCTAGCTATTTCCCTACCGTAACCATGCAAATTGAAGGACGGGGTTTCTTGAATATTAAATAATATAGTAGTTTTTTAGGGAGTAGGGAATAGGGAGTAGGGAATAGGGAATAGGGAATAGGGAGTAATTTAATTGACTTCATAAATATCATAAATGCTATAGCATTTGTTTAATTTAGTAGTTATATTGTTTGATTAATTATATGTTTAAAATTTACAGAAAAATCCAAGGTCATCAAAGCCTAAACCATAAACCAAATAAAGATGCTGGATTTACTTTTCTAGAATTACTGATAGTAATCTTAATGGTAGGAATTTTATCCGCCATTGCTGCTCCCAGCTGGCTAGCATTTGTGAATCGACAGCGGGTGGGTAAAGTCAATGAAAGAGTATTAAGTGTTATCCAAGAAGCCCAGCGACAAGCTAAAAATAAAAAACTCAGCTATAGCGTTAGTTTTAGGATTAATGATGGAGTTCCAGAAGCTGCAGTTTATCAGGATAAGAATAATAATGGGGAAGACAACACACCAGAAACCTTTCAATGGCAGAGTTTAGTTGGTGATTTAGGGGTCAAACCAGAGGAAGTTTGGGTGGGTACAAACCTAATTGATGACAACAAATCTGGTCCCACATTAGACATTTTGGAAGATCAGCAAACAATTACCTTTGATAATCAGGGGGTTATAGATGATCCAGCAGAAATTGGAGATGGCTTAGCTATCGTAGTAGCTGTTCCCGATTCTAGGGATAATGATAACCCAATTGAAGCTACCCAGCGATGTGTAATAGTAAAAACTATCTTGGGTGCAATGGAAGCTAATAAAAAAGGGACAGAATGTAATCTTTCAACATAGTGATGAGTTTAAGCATATGTGCTACGCACACGCGTGCGCGTTCAGCCGTCAGCCGTCAGCCGTCAGCCTTTATAGCGCTACGCGCAAGGCAAGAGGCAAGAGGCAAGAGGCAATAGTTGACTACAAAAGCGTTTGAGCTTGTATCAATGTCCTAACTGTAATGCGTAGTGCTATAACTGATAAGTTATAAGGTAAGCATTCAGCTATCAGCCGTCAGCCGTCAGCCGTCAGCAGATGTAACTCAGATTTAACACATGGTTACCTGTTTTCTTGATGCAGTTGCTCATGGGGGTAACCCCCCTTTGGCGGTGCTGCAACGCCTCTTCAAAAGCACCAATACTTAATGCTAATAGCTGATAGCTGACCGCTGAATGCTTACTTTATAAGTTATAACTGATAACTGATAGCTGATAACTGATAACTGATAACTGATAGCTGATAGCTGATAGCTGATAGCTGATAACTGATAGCTGATAGCTTAGGCACAATTAAACCAAAGGTCAAACTTAAAATCAGGGTGATAGTCCATGCAATTCAATAGCCAACAGGGCGATCAATCCCGACCTGATGCGATTGCGCTACGCGCACGCTGCGCGATCGCTGGATTCACTCTACTAGAAACTATTCTGATAGTGTTGGTAGTTGGACTATTGGCTGCGATCGCAACCCCCAGCTGGCTTACTTTTATCAATCATCTGCAGCTCAACATTGCCCAAGACGAAATCTACCGAGCCATGCGGATTGCCCAGAGCAACGCCAAACGAGACAAAGAGATCTGGCAAACTAGCTTTCGAGAAAACGATGGCATTGTCCAGTGGTCAATTCACCCAGCTATGGGAAAAACATGCATTTTAGATCAAGTCCATTGGCATAGCCTTAGCCCTAGCATCGCTATCTACAAAGACAAAAATAAGAAAGGTAAATCCGAGACTACCCTAGCTAAACCAAAGGGAGACTGTTCAAATGCTGGTGTATGGCGAGTCCAGTTTAACTACAAAGGAAACACCAACGGACAACTGGGACAAATCACCCTAATCACCAAGAATAATAACAATATTACTACCCAACGTTGTGTTTACGTATCAACCTTGCTCGGAAACCTACGCAAGGGTAGATATAATGCTAAACCCAATAATAGTAAGAAGTATTGTTATTGAGGGGTCTACTAGTGTAACTCTGACTGAGTCTTGTGATGATCTAGCTTTAAAATCAAAACTCCTAGGGGTGGCAAACACAAATCTAGGGAATAGGGATGATTGTGGAAGAACCATTCATCTGTCCACTTACCCCCAAGATTCCCCATATTACTACCACCGTATTGGCGAGCATCACTATTGAGCAATTCTTTGTAGAATCCCATCTCGGGGACTCCTACCCGATAATGACTATGGGGCTGAGGAGTAAAATTGCACACTGTCACAATAAACTCCTCAGAATCGTGAGCATACCGAATGAATGACACCACACTATGGCGATTGTCAGTACAATCAATCCATTCAAACCCGTCCTGGTCAAAATCCTGAGTATAAAGCGCCGGTTCCCTGCGATAGAGATAATTCAGGTCAGTAATAAACTGCTTCAAATTTTTATGGGGTTGATATTGCAACAAATCCCACTCCAAATCTCCCCAGACATTCCACTCACTCCACTGACCGAACTCCATACTCATGAATAGAGTTTTCTTACCTGGGTGAGCAAACATATAAGCATACAGACAGCGGAGATTAGCAAACTTGAGCCACTCATCCCCAGGAATTTTCCCAAGCATATTACTCTTGCCATGAACCACCTCATCGTGAGATAGGGCAAGCATATAATTCTCAGCATGGTTGTACCACATGCTGAAGGTAACATTATTCTGGTAGAACTTGCGAAACCAGGGATCCATGCTAAAGTAATCTACAGTATCATGCATCCAGCCCATATTCCACTTCAGATTAAATCCCAAACCTCCTAAATAATTGGGCCAAGACACCATCGGCCAATCTGTTGACTCTTCCGCAATGGAGAGAACACCGGGATAATAACCAAAAATCACCTGATGAGTTTGCCTCAGGAAATCCACCGCTTCCAGATTTTCCCGACCCCCATACTGGTTTGGTATCCATTCTCCATCCTGACGTAAATAGTCCAGATAGAGCATAGATGCTACGGCATCCACCCGCATGCCATCAATGTGGTACTTATCAAACCAGAACAAAGCGTTAGCTACCAGAAAATTCCGCACTTCGTTACGGCCATAGTTAAAGACTAAGGTTCCCCATTCCTGATGTTCACCCTTACGGGGATCGGCGTATTCATAGAGATGAGTACCATCAAAGAAAGCCAAACCATGACCATCTTTGGGAAAATGACCGGGTACCCAATCCAAAATGACCCCAATCCCATGTTGGTGGCACTGGTCGATAAAATACATCAAGTCTTGTGGGCTACCATAGCGCGAGGTACAGGCATAGTAACCGGTAACCTGATAGCCCCAAGACCCATCAAAGGGATGCTCCGCCAGGGGCAAGATTTCGATATGGGTGAAGCCCAATTCTTTGATATAAGGAATTAATTTTTGGGCTAGTTCTCGGTAAGTCAGGAAACGGGCTCCTGGTTTGAGGTCTGAAACCGTTACCACCGTTAGGGTTTCACCATTTGCTCCCTGAGGAAGTTTAGCTGAAGAACCATGAAGCCAAGAGCCCAGATGTAGCTCATAGACAGAAATCGGTTGCCTCAAGGGGTCAGTGTGACGCCGATGCTCCATCCAGTGGTGGTCATGCCACTGATAGTCTTCCAAGTCGGTAACAATCGAAGCTGTTTTCGGTCTGACCTCTTGTTGGAAACCATAGGGGTCAGATTTTTCGTAGATATGACCTTCGGAATTTTTAATCTCGTACTTGTAGGGTTCTCCCACTCCCAGTTCAGGAATAAATAGTTCCCAGATACCGGTGTCCCCTTTGCGCATCTGATGTTGACGGCCATCCCAATGATTAAAATCCCCGATGACTGAAACATTACGAGCATTAGGTGCCCAAACGGCAAAATAAACTCCCTCAATCCCATCCATTTCTGTAGGATGAGCCCCCAGTTTCTCGTAGATGCGGTGATGATTCCCTTCCGCAAATAGGTGCAAATCAAAATCGGTTAGTTTGCCAGAACGGAAGCCATAGGGGTCATAGCTAACCCATTCGCGATCGCCTTTTTTAATCCGCAGTTGGTAATTAGCGAGCCGAGGTATCTCAATCTCCACCTCAAAGAAGTGAGGATGGTGTACCGATTGCATGGGGTAAGACTTCCTTTCCGTTGGCAGAACTACCAATGCTGCTTCTGCATTTGGTAGATAAGCCCGCACCACCCAACTAACCTTACCATCCTGCTCAAATTTATGGGAACCAAGCACTTCAAAGGGGTTATGATGTTGGTTTCCTACGATCTGGTCAATTTGTTCGGGACTAATTCTTGAAGACATTAAGGAAAAACATGTGTGGGAGTATGTCACAAGGGAAGGATTGTCCGAAACAAATCGCTCAGTTGCAGCAGAAAAATCAATTCTCGAATCTTGGGGTCAAGGCCAGGGGGAATTGAGCGTTGTGCTATGGCATCTTGCAGTTGGGCGTATTCAGCGGGACTCATTGCCTTGCCATCAAGAGGCGATCGCGCTTCAATAATAATCTCAGTTCTTAACACCTCTTCCGGTAGATCCTCCGGAGGTGGTAAACACCAAGCTGGTCTAGTTACAAGTATAGCGATACTTAATTCTAGGCCAATTCCTAACAATTTCAACAATTTAGCCATCACCAACAGGATTGATTACTTCAATTGAGTCGTTAATCAAATCCTATCTCAAGCTATTGAGCACTGCCTGTGGCGTCTGGATTAATCAGTGTGGCTGTGTGATTGATTTACAGGAATAATTTCTATTGATGGGATTGGTTTTTTGCTCTAACCTTAGGGTGATAGCTAGGGTTATGGGTGCGCTCAGGAGTTTTTTTCTGATTTTTAATACTAGTTTCTAGGCTATCACAAATCCTCGTCTGTTGCTAACTAACGATTCATCCTGAATCTGAGCTGATGCTAAGATAGGTGCGTTCTAGCATCATCTTTGTAGCTAGTAATAACTGCTACCAAGTTAATCTTGGTCAGTAGCGCTTCTTGAGTGAGCTAACCAGCCTAAGACCTCTGAAGTCTCAGCCACCAGATTGTTTTCCTGCCCTGATTCAAAGTTACCGGTTTCTCATAGGTGTTTCCAACAACTAAGGAGTTTTTTTATGAATGCTGTTCCTCGCTCTGCTCGTAGTCAAAGAAATCGGTCTCAGCAATCATTGGCTATTTCAAAAGACAAACGTTCTAGGATAGCACGACCACCAAAACATACTATGATGTCACCGAAAAACCCTAAGCCAAAGGTTGAAAACGTGAGTGTTTTGCAGCAACAAACACCAATTTTGTTGAAAGCCTTACTAGTTTTAAAACTGGGATCAGATATAGTAACATTTACACTAATTGCTACTGCTGTCACCGTTTATTCCTGGACAGTTTACAGCCAGCAACAATGGAGCCAAGAGTATCGTAAGCTAGAGGAGCTGCAAAGAGATGAGCGCAATATGACAGCAACAACCGAAGTGATCAAAGATCAACTCGCTCAACAGGCCGAAAATCCAGCAACAGGGCTGGTTACTCCCAATCCAAGTAATACAATTTTTCTCAAACGAGCTCCTGAACGTCCTCAGCGTGAGCCATTTACCGCTTTCACTAAACCTCCTGAGGCAAAACCCAAGAAAATAACACCCCTGGGTTACTAATTTTTGGCCTAGGTATAGGACCAATGAGGGTAGGGAAAACTCTGTAATGGTATATTCAGTTAAGTATATCTTTATAAGTATATTTGTTAAAAATGAGAGTCAGGTAAAACCTTATGAAGCCCGGTAAGTCACTGGGAAACAACCGTTTGAGACTGCTAATGATATGGGTAATAATGATGGCAGGCGGCAGTGGGCTGTTGCTAAATTTATACCGTTTGCAAGTTTCAGAGGGATCGTCCCTAGAGGAAAAAGCACGGCGGCAGCAAATGGTCTATATGCGGCCGTTTGTACCTCGCCGTCCTATTGTTGACCGCAAGGGGAATGTTTTAGCCATCGACCGACCTGTCTATACCTTATATGCTCACCCGAAGTTGTTCAAAAAATCCTTACGGGAAATTGCTGCTTTGCTGGCTCCGATGGTCAAAAAAACACCAACAGATTTGGAGGAGCAGTTCGGTAAACGTAAGAGTGGTATTCGCTTGGGCAATACGATCCCAGAAGCGATCGCAGACCAAATTGCTCGGTTGAACTTAGATGGTTTAGAGTTGATTCGAAAATACTCCCGCTTTTATCCCCAAAATGAATTGGCATCAGATGTGGTGGGTTATGTAAACATTTTCGATCATCTGGGTCAAGCGGGTCTAGAATACACCCAAGAAAAGTTCCTAGAACGGGAGATAAAAAACATCCGACTGAGCCGTGCTGGCAATGGAGCCTTGATGCCAGGTCATGTGCCAGAAGGATTCATGCATATTGATGACCTGCGGCTACAAATAACTATCGATAGTCGCCTGCAACGAGCAGCTCGCTCTGCCCTCAAGGAAACCATCAAGAAGTTTAATGCAGACCGTGGCAGTATCATAGTGATGAATGTACACAATGGTTCCTTGTTAGCCCTAGTTTGTGAGCCAACCTACAACCCAAATCAGTACTCCAAATTCGATGTGAGTTTGTTTAAAAATTGGGCGCTGTCAGACTTGTATGAACCTGGTTCGACATTCAAACCCCTAAACGTTGCGATCGCATTAGAAACTGGTATCATCACAGCCCAAACCTTGTTCAACGACACTGGTAAGATTCAAATTGGCGAATGGCCGATTCTCAACCATGACTATAAATCAGTAGGTGCTCGCGGGATGATCAATCCCAGCAAGATTCTTCAACATTCCAGCAATGTGGGCATGGTGAGGATGATGAAAAAGATGAAACCTGAGGTTTACTATGACTGGTTAGAGAAGCTAGGCTTAAAGCAAAAAGTAGGAATTGAGTTACCAGCTGAGACGGCTGGACAGCTCAAAAGTAAGTACAAATTTAAAGTTTCCCCAATTGAACCAGCTACGGCTTCCTTTGGTCAAGGCTTTTCCTTAACCCCAATTCAGCTAACTCAGATGCTAGGTGCCCTTGCCAATGGTGGTAAGCTAGTGACTCCCCATGTGGTTCGCGGACTGTTTGACACTAAAGGGAATCCCCACTGGCAACCACGCCGTCCTGCACCGAGACGAGTATTTTCCCCCAACACTACTCGGACAGTGGTGGAAATGATGGAAACTGTAGTAACTCATGGTTCTGGAAAGGCATCCCGCATTCCTGGTTATCGGATTGGTGGTAAGACCGGTACGGCTCAAAAAGCTAGTCCTAATGGGGGCTATTACAGCGATGCCAAGATCACCAGCTTTGTGGGAATTTTGCCAGTAGAATCTCCCCGCTATGTGATCTTAGCAGTAGTGGATGAACCCCAAGGCAATGCCTTTGGTTCTACCGTAGCTGCACCATTAGTCAAATCAGTTATAGAAGCACTGATTGCGATTGAGCAGATTCCACCATCATCTTATAACTTCCGGCGGTAGGAAAACTTGGTTTTAAAATGACTAGAATTCAAGCTCTAGTTTGACTTTTCTGTACCTGTGCTAATAACTGATCAGTGTTAGTTGCTGCTGGTTTACAACTAAGTCCCTGACAAACTAAACCAATAACAGAATCTGGCAGATTGGTATCTAATTGATAAACACTGACGGGGAAATACCCACAGATAAGGGAAGTAAGTTGGTCAGCACCAGCGCGAATCAGAGTGCAATTGCGGTACCAATCTAAAGCAGTAAATATACTGGGACAGGATTGAGGGGATGTGTTGAGTACGCTACTAAATGCTTTCAAGGCTTCTTCTGCTCGGTCAAGGTATCGGAGATCTTCAGTTAGTAACGCCAGACGTACTAAGTTTGCGATCGCTACGCCATTGGCCGATGGTGTCGCATTATCCGTATAACTACGCTCGTTTACTAACAGTTGATCACTAGGGTCACTGGGAGCATTATAGTAACCACCATTATCCACACTCCACAGCAATTCATCAAACTCCTCCTGAACCTTAACCGCTTTCTCTAACCAACTGGCCGGTGACAGGTTGGCCGGTTGCAGATTTGAACCTTGGCCAAAAGGCAATGGTTGTTCTACTGACAAACTTGCTTGATGTAAATCCAGCAGAGCTTTGATAAACAAAGCATAATCCTCAGACTGAGCCAGCACTGCCGCTTGACCATCATAGTTTAGTCGGTGGAATCGTCCTGCTACCCATTGATTGTTGAGGATGAATTGAGCAGCAACAGTTGCTAGTTGCCAATAGTCCGGTTCAAGAAACACACTATAGCCTCGCGCTAGACCAGAAATCATTAAGCTATTCCAGGCAACAATCATTTTGGTGTCCGTTACTGGTGGAATTCTACCGAGCCAGTTCCGGGTTTTTGCCTCTTGATTGGTCTTAGCTGGTGGGAAGGTTTCCAAGAGATCCGGTTTGGCACCATAACGTGCTTCAAACAGTTTAGCCAAAGCAGCTTCAGTGTTCTGGGAAAACTGATCTGAGTAACGGCGCTGCAACACATTCTTGCCTTCAAAGTTGCCCTCTTTGGTCAGAGTAAATTCTTCCTGAATTGCTGTAAACTGCGATGGGCTTAGTAGTTGTTCTAGTTCTGAATAACTCCAGACATAAAACTCCCCTTCTTCAGGTTCACTGTCTGCTGGAGTCGCGAAATTATCTGCATCTTGAGCAGCATAAAAGAAACCATTCGGAGCGGTCATTTCCCGCTTGAGCCATTGAACTGTTCCTGCGATCGCGCGTTTAAAAGCGGCTTCCTGAATTCCTGCACTCCACAAATCTACCAAGTACTCCACAATCTGCCCATTGTCATAGAGCATTTTTTCAAAGTGGGGTACTGTCCAAGTGGGGTCAACTGTGTAGCGATGAAACCCCCCAGCGACATGATCGTAAATACCCCCCTTAGCTAAGTCTAGTCCCCGCTTTGCACAAGCCTGCTGTGGATTATACTCCGATGCCCAATCGAAGCGAGTAACGCGTAGTGCCATACTGGCATAAGGAATCATGGGGAAACGTGGACCTGGATTGACAGCATTAACGACACCCACACTAACTTGACCACCGGTAAAGAGCAAATCATTACCAAGCTGCTCTGATTCCGGTAGTACTGCTGCCTGTTGGAGGTATCCCAGAATGTCTTCTTTGAAACTGTTAAGCTTGCCTTTTTCTAAATCATAGAAGCGACGAATTGATTGGAGCAACTGCAAAAACCCCGGTCGTCCGTACCGTGGTTCCACAGGAAAGTAGGTACCTCCATAAAAGGGTACCAAGTCATCGGGTGTCAGGAAAATATTAAGGGGCCAGCCTCCTTGACCTGTCATCATCTGCAATGCTAGCATGTAAATGCTGTCAATATCGGGTCTTTCTTCCCGGTCTAACTTAATCGGAAGAAAATTAGCATTCATATACTTGGCAATTGCCTGATGGGAAAACGCTTCGCCCTCCATCACCGTACACCAGTGGCAGCTAGAGTAACCGATAGACAGGAAAATAGGCCTATCTTGTTTTATTGCCGTTAATAGCGCTTCTTCACACCAAGGCCACCAATCGATCGGATTTTCAGCATGCTTACGTAGATAAAGGCTTTGGGATTGGGCAAGGCGGTTAGTCATGACAGCTTCAGTAGTCGCTTCACCTTAAGTCTACCTTGATGAGCACTGAATCATTGATGTATTTGTCGTTAGTTATTTGTCGTTATTCCTTGTATGATTCACTCTTTGTGATTAGGGTAGTTAAAAATCACCAATGACCAATCACCAATCACTATGAAACCTCAGGGGGTGACAAGGGCTCTTTAAGAGCTTACAGGGGTTAGGTTTTAGGGGTTAGGTAAAGCGTGAAGATTGTCCTTGCGGGATGGATTAATTAAAACTATCATTGACGAAGTATGCGTTAAAATTGCTTCAATTGCTGGCAAATACAACAACACGAGTGGCGCTCATTTTCCCCAATACCTAATACCTAATACCTAATACCTAATACCTAATACCTAATCCCTAATACCTAATACCTAATACCTAATACCTGCCTAGGTTTGAGCTTTGTTGTCACCCCGTGAGCTATGAAACTTTGGTTTCCTCAAGAGTATTGCGGAAGTAATAATGATAGTAATCATAGCTACCAGTAGTGTAACCTTTTAAACCATTAGCAACTATACCCAAAACTCTAGTATGAGCAATTCTCAATTCACAGAGAGCTTCTTTAAACAAAATTTGGTTAGCTTTACCTAAACCTACGACCATTAATATCCCATTGGTATTAGGCTCCAGAAGTCTTGCATCCGCCAGACCAAGTAGGGGAGGGGTATCAAAAATTACTAGCTCAAACCGCTCTTTGAGATATTGAACTAAATTGTGCATCTTTGGGGAATTGAGAAGCCGGGTGGGGTCGGGGGAAATTTGACCAGCAGTTAGGACACAGAGATTTTCCTCTAGAGGCGATCGCTGAATGACATCATCGACCTTGATTTCACTAGAAATAACATCGCTCAGTCCCCACAAATTAGGTAAATCCATCTTCTGATGTATCTGAGGAAAGCGCAGATTAGCATCCACCAGTAAAACCGTTTGCCCCATTGCTGCTGCTGCCTGGGCTAAGAATATAGCTGTAGTGGATTTACCATCTGTTGGTTCAGCAGAACTCACCACTATAGAACTAATGGGTTTCTCAGAATAAAGAGATTGGAGATTAAATTGGAGAGAGCGAAATGCCTCTAAAACAGGATAAATCTGGTAACTACCAGATCCCCCCAAACCGATTTGTGGCGCTGAGGCTTCCGGCTCGGGTATTATCCCCACACCAGTAACGGTAGTGCATTTCTGGAGTTCTTTGTTAAAGGGGATTGTGCCTAATATTGGTAAACGAGTATAGTCTTTGATATCATCGGTGCTGTTAAGCAACCGATTTAAATTTTCTGCTAAAAACCCAGCCGTAGCACCTGCAACTATCCCTGCTGCTGCACTTAGTAGCAAAGTATCAGGCAAATTGGGGGATATTGGTTTTTGAGGTTGTTGCGGCTCAACTATTGTCTGCCAAGGAATACTGGTTTTAGCTGATTCAAGTTCCAAAGTTTCCCGAACTGACTCGAAGCGGTTGAGGCTTTCTTTTGCTACCTCAATCTTCTGCTTGAGTTCTGTATATCGATCGGCAATCACAGCTAGTTGTTTGAGTTGTTCACTCATCAGACTTTCTCCTTTAGTGATGGCGGCCTGGCGCATCTCTAAAACCTTAATTTGGTTAACCGTCTGTAGTAGCTGCTGAATCAAATTCAGGCGAAGTGTACTTGAGGAACCCGATTGAGCATTGCCACTCAACTCCTGAATACGGCTATTGATCACCCTTTCTGCTTCCTGACTTAACAGGGGGAGTAAATTTTGCTGTTGTTGCCTTAATCCCTCAAAGGTAGATTGGTTTTCCTTGAACTGTGCCAAATCCAACACCATCTGACTTTCTACTTTAGAAAGTTGGCTGAGCAATTGTTGATGACGGGGTGTTTCTATAAGGTTAGCTACTGCTTCCGCTTGCTGTGAGGATAGCCCTAACTGACCTTTGAGTTTTCCATACAGTATAATGGTGTCTCGAAGCTGAGTTTGGGTAGCTTGTCTATGTTTGACAATAGCATTGACCCGATTCGTCAACAGTTCACCCTGAAGTTGTGGATTAATCAGGTTGTACTTCTGCTGGAGTTGCTGGAGTTGTAGCTGGAGCTGATTAATTTGTCCTTGTATTTTAGGCTGCTGTTTCGAAACAAATTTAATGCCTTGTTTGATGCTAGCCTCTTGTTGTTGCTTAGAGTAATCGATATAGCCTAGAGCAACCTTTTCCAAAACAAATTGAATTCTTTCCGGATCTGAATCTTGGTAGGCAACTTCTAAAATTTTGGTTTCTCGCAGTCGAGATACCATTATTCCTTCCCGGAGAGTATGATAGTTTATTTCTGGATATTGGGTTTGAATTTGCTCCACAATCTCAGACATAACCTGAGGAGAGCTTAATACTTTAATTTGACTGTCATAGTCGAAGCTTGTAGTTGGAGCAGCAATGCTATTTACCCCAGGTTTTCCCTGTAACTTAAACGGGTCTTCACCAGAGCTGGGTTCGAGTAACAGCTGGAATTTGCCTTCATAGATCGGAACTGCACTTAAGGTTTTGGCAATAATTCCGGATGTCACAGTAAGGGCAACCCCTGCCATCAAGACAGCTCGACGACGAGCAGCAGCTAATATACGACGCAGATCGAGAATGCTTGCTTCCAACTCATAGGCTCCTCCTGTTAGTTGTCGAGAATATCGATACTGCTGTTGACCACTAGGGTTAAATAGGGACGGCTTATAAGCTCCTTGGGAACCCATAATTCAAGTTCTTCTTGCTACTTGGGGATTGGGAATTGGAGATTGGATAACTGGTAGGATGCATAAACCCTAGTTACATGCTAGTTACAGGAACATCGGGAATGATCAGCGGGGCTTTGTGATCAATATTGATTAGCCCGAAGGGCGTTAGCTAGCGAACAGCAATAACCTTTAATTTTTCTTGCTTGAAGGTCAAAACAAGAAAGTTCATGTAACATCATTTCGGACTCACGACGCAATCGCTTGCCAACTCACGAGGATATCCAATTTACCAAACTTTCCCAATTTACAGATACAAGAGTTATGCCACCCATCAGGATGAATAGGACCCATGCAAAAAGGCAAAAGGAATAATAGCGTCCTAACTTTATCCTTTAACCTTTGAGATCTATCCTGATTGCCAGGGAATGAATGTGCCCAATAGATTTCAGGCACTAGTTGTTGCCAAATTCTCTGATTTGGCTTCCAGCAAGCTCTCATAGAGCTGACTCAGCTGATGGGCAACACCATTCCAGCTAAACATATTTTCTACCCTTGCTCTTGCCCCTAAGCCAAGTTGATTTTTCCAGTCGTGATCCGACAGAATCCGATCGATAGCAGCCGAAAAAGCACCAGCATCTTTAGGTGGTGCCAGTAAGCCAGTTTCTTCAGATACAACGGTAAACTGAAGACCACCGACATCACTAGCTACTACAGGGGTGGCACTAGCCATGGCTTCGATGGCAACTAAACCAAAAGGCTCGTAGTGACTTGGTACTACGCAAACATCAGCTGCGGCGTAATAAGCTGGCAGTAGTTCATCAGCAATGCGTCCAGGAAATGTGGTGATAGTTTGCAGTTCCAATTCAGCTACAATCCCTTCAATGCGATCGCGTTCCATACCATCTTTCTCACCGGGACGAGAACCACCACCAATAATCAGCTTCAAGTTCGGATCACTCCGTAACTGGGAGGAACCAACAGCTCGAACTAGGGTTTCAATGCCCTTGCGTTGGTCAAACCGTCCCACGTAAAAGATGATTTTGTTTTCAGGGCTAAGCCCAAGTTTTTGCCGTGCTTCTAAGCGGTTGATCTTACCAAATCGGTCAATGTCGGTGCCACAGGGAATAATATCAATGTCCCCCTTACTTGAAACTAGCGTACGCATGTGTTCTTGTTCTTGGGGAGATGTAGCAACAATGCGTTCTGATGTTTCTAGCACTGCTTTTTCTATGTCCAAGCGAGTCGCAGCAATCTTCGGAATTGTTTCTACTGACTGGTATTTAACTGCACCTAGGGAGTGATAGGTGTGAACTTGAATGAGCGATGCAGCGAGGTAGCGCGGTCTTGGGGGTTCCCCCCATGAGCGACTACCGGTGCGGTCTTGGGGAGGCAGCGCGGTCTTGGGGGTTCCCCCCATGAGCGACTGCCGTTGGTTTCCCCCACTCGCTATTGCATCAAGAAGGGATTGACGCTTTTTCCACTCCATACCTACCCAAGCCGAAAGCCAGTAGTTTGTATGTACTATTGAGTAGTGAATGCCTGATTGCTCCTGAAACTTAAGCAATTCGGTTAAAAACTCACCGCAGTATTCAAAAATCTCCTGTCGTGGCACAAATGCTTTTGGACCAGCAGTTAGGCGAATAGTGCGACAACCTGGAGTATGTTCAACAATTGTGGCTTGATTGGAACTGGAGAGGCGAGTAAACATATCGACCTGCCACCCCTGCTTAGCAAGAGCTTCACCCACTTGGCGCACATACACATTCTGTCCTCCAGCTTCTTCCTTACCGATTTCTATCGCTGGATCTCCGTGAACAGAGATCAGAGCAATGTGCTGTGTATTTTTCGTATTCATAGGCTTTTTTGATGTTGGAGCTTACAGAAGGTTTTCAGGTATGGGGAGTCTGACCTCTATCCGGCTAAACCCTCAGCGTCGAGCTTTTACACACTCACTTAACAAATTTTAACCTCTCAGGTGTGCTTAACACATCAGTGGACTGAAGTAAATTTTTAACAATTTATTTATATAAATTATAAATTAACTGGGCCTATTGTATGGTGTTATTGGCTTCTTAAGATGTTTATGGGCTTTCACCCACGTCTGAATAGCTGCCTGAATCTCCCTCACTTGAAAATAGTGGATCTCTGAGATATTGGGAGAGTCCCAGAGTCATCCAAAATTTTCGTATTGCATTTTCCTATTGCAGTGGTGTCACCGATCGCGTAGCGTAGCTGATAGTTTCTAATCAGAAAATTTACATTACTAGCAGTTGACAACTTCAAAAATGTGCTATTATGGATAGACACCGCCTTGGAGAGGTGGCTGAGTGGTCGAAAGCGGCAGATTGCTAATCTGTTGATAGGTTCAGGCCTATCCGAGGGTTCGAATCCCTCCCTCTCCGTTGAGTATCATCTTAGTCTCATCAACTAACTCGCAAAATCTACTTTTGGCAAAAATCCAACTTTCTTTGGTTGGAAAAGCATTGCTAATTCGAGCTTTTTAAAAACGGTGCGACCCCAAGCGTTGAAAAAGCACTAGGGAACGCGCACCAAGAGATATGGAAAATTAGATTAAATTTACCTAGCTCCTTTTAAAAAGGAGGGATGAGATGCATCATCACTGTATCTTATCCCTCATGAGCTTAGATCTTTCCTTTGTCTACCTATCAAAGTTAGAGAAGCTATAACCAATGCCAAAAGAAATTCCGAGATCTGTGGCACCATCAATGAAAACTCCACCAGTTAAAGCAGCATTGGCCACAAAATTGGGTCCAAATGGCCAATCAACACCACCAGTAACGATTAAACCGACATTGTCCTCATCACCTGTAGAAATAGCCAAACCAGCACCAGCGAAAGCTGAGTAAGTAGGCGGCTCAAACGGTTCATCCTGGAAAATAAAGTTGTAAGTGGCTGGGATCACAAAGGTAACATCATCATTGATTAGTATGCTAGGACGCACTGATAAAGTGGGAGATAAATCGTATTTGCCGTTAATCATAAAGGCACCTCGACCAATATTGGTGCCATCATCAGTAAAACCGATATGACCGCCAACTCCAACATAGTTTCCAACCCCGAGGCTCTTGCCAGTAGGATCAATGTTTCTTTGAGCTACAGGGGTGCCTTCTTCATAGGAGGTTGACTCTGACGTGGGAGAGCTGGCTGGATCTAGTTGTATTTTTAGAGCTGCTACAGATGTCGCTAAAGTCCCTGGTCTCGGTGGAGCTACCACAGGATTATTGTGATAAGGTTTTTGGGATTGCTCAGTGATCGCTTCTAGCTCTTGTTTGGGGAGATTAGCAGGATATTGGATAGTTTCTAAATTGGCTAATGGTAGCTGCTTCTGTCTGACTGTATAGTCAGCAATTGGTGCAACTGAGTGATTGAATTCGGAGGGGTTGACCAAATCACTAGGAGACCCTACCGACTTACTGGCACGAACGACTGCTCCTATCCTGTCCAATTGCCCTAAACGGGAATTAGCTTGATGGTCAGTGATAGTATTGAGATTCTCTGATGGCAGACTAGTTGGTCTGAAGATATTTTCAGGAATCTGTGTAGTTTCCGGATTAAATCGATTAGGGTCAAGTGTGATGTTGGAAGTTGCGGCTAATTGCTCAGGTCTGACAACTACTGCTGTCTGAGTAAATTGCTTTACCGATGAATTATAGCTAGGTGTTTCAGCAGTAGCAGACAGCTGGTAACTGACCATCGTCAATACTGCCATACTCAGTTGCATCGAAAGGGTCTTAGGAAAATTACTCTTCACACTCACTCCTCAAAAACTACTTGGTTATTGGTTAGGGGTAACAAATATAGCAGTTAGCCACAAGCTAAAAGCTATAGTTCTTGGTCAGTAACTTGTAGCTGCTAGCCATTGAGATTGAGATCAGCTACTCCAGAACTTGAACCCAATCCTAGGATAGTCTACTCATCCGACCAACTTTACCAGATACAAAGAGCAGAATAACCTCATTTTGGCTTTTAGTTTTGCCCTGCGTAAACCTCACTACTAACACAGGACTTACCCATCTACACCTTTGACACTCGCCGTCTTGAAAGAACGGGGATTCCGAGATCAACGTTCGCGTAGCGTGGCCTACGGCCTTGCAGCCTTACACCACCATGTCCTAATCTTTGACGCCGCCAAAAATTAGGCAGTACCATTACCAAATACCCGTCAAGACCAAGAATTCAGTTCAGTTCACAGTAGATCCAGCGGGCAATTCTCGCGATCGCGTTTGGCTACTTGTAGGGAAGTGCCTTAAAAAGTCCGTTTTCTTCCTTTTCACCTTCGCCGTGCCGGAGACGAAACCTGATCAGAGCTATGCAGCGCGGTCTTGGGGAGGCAGCGCGGTCTTGGGGAGGCAGCGCGGTCTTGGGGAGGCAGCGCCTTCACGCGGGGGTTCCCCCCATGAGCGACTGCCGTGGTCTCCCCCCGGAGACTAAACCTTAGTAGAGGGTCGCCTTACTACAAAACCTTTTCCCTATGCTGCATAACCTGCCGACGCTCATTGGCGAGCCTGTCTTACGGTAACTTCAAGCCCTCCGAGCATTACTGCTTTGAGGTCAGTAAGTTACGGGTCTCTCTCCCGGCTCAGCCTGCGGTTTCTCAGCCTGTACTCATACCTTCAGTATACTATGGCGCTAGATAATAGTCAACACCAATTCCAAGATTTTTTCTAGGCGACTTTAGTCGCTATTCACTGACCATACACCCTCGCTTTGTGACGGGGCTTTCAGTGTTGGATCTTCGAGTAAAATCTCTGTATAGCCCTATTCGCAAGGCAATAGGCATGGATGCATCTATGCCAAAGTTGACTATAACAGCTTAGGTTCGCTTTGCGCATTAAGAATTAAATTCCCGTGGCGGCGGTCGCACCTTTCGAGCACAGTAACTCCCATAACAGATACGGAGCCGCTCGATCAGAGTAACTTGATCATGAGGCAGTCAGGGAAAGGTTGGTCAACGGGCAACGGTTGATTTCACTGCTTCATCTTCTTAGTTGTTCATCCTTCTAGAAAAAGATCATAATCTGAGTGTAAGTTCTGCCTTCCTATACTATGGTTTTGCTTGAGCAATTACGAGCCAATGATTTGGAATACTACTGTCGTGCTAATCTCAACCTCTACGATTCACCCAACTGTAAGCGTTTGACAACGCAAGCAGCTAAAGGAAGGCACTTGCGGGTGAAGTCTGTCCCGCCTGTCGGTAATGTCTTAGAAGTAAGTCTGTGCGAAGATAACTATTCTGGTTGGTTGCCTGTGTCGGATTTGGCTCTACTGGAGATAGCTAAGACTCCTTATCGCCCCATTTCTCTGTCTCCAGCTCAAATTCAAACACGAATAAAAGCGGTGATTGGGTTTACTAAAGCAGCAATGGATCAAAATCCCTACTACCTTTGGGGGGGTACAGTAGCTCCCAACTATGACTGTTCAGGGTTGATGCAAGCAGCGTTTGCGGCATCGGGGATTTGGTTACCCAGAGATTCCTATCAGCAAGCAGCTTTCACCCAAACCATTAGAATGGAGCAACTACAACCAGGGGATTTGGTCTTTTTCGCTACCGGTCAAAAAGTTAACCATGTAGGATTGTATCTAGGTGATGGTGATTACATTCATAGTTCGGGTATTGATCATGGTCGAAATGGGATTGCAATTGACCAGCTTTCAGAACAAGGGGATGAGATAACAAAGTATTATTACCGACAGCGCTACGGAGCTGGGCGAGTTGTGAAAAGTTATCAGCCCTAGTCACCTAGCACAGTTATCTAGCACAGTTATCTAGCACAGTTATCTAGCACAGTTATTTACCACCGTACTGCTCGAAGATAACATGCTAATCAGGGTTGCTATAAAGCTCTCAGCAGGGCTTCAGGGCAAAAGACTAACAAATATTACCACAAAATGTCCTCGCAATTTCCTTTACTCAGAGAAATCTTCTGAGCTTTCTAAAATATTCCTGCTGATGATCTTGTGATTATACTGATTATTGAGGGAAGACTGTGGGTATATGTATCCCTAGCTTATCTGTAGAATTTCTGACGGATCGAGCCCAGCAATGAACACCACTCAGTCTCACATAAAAAGTACTGAAACAATGGCAGAGGCAGAGTCCGCCATAAAGATCTTGTTTTCTTTATCACTTGATCTATTATGCACCTTTGGTCAAAACGGATATTTTCAACAACTTAATCCGGCTTGGGAAAAGGTTCTAGGTTGGACTTGCTCCGAATTGCGATCGCGACCTTGGATTGAGTGGATTTATCCAGAAGATCGGGCATTTACTCTCAATGCCCTTCGTGATTGTGGTCAAGGAAAACTAGTCGAATACCGCAGTAGATTCTACCACAAAGATCGTAGCTTGCGTTGGCTCGCTTGGAGAATTTCACAGGATGAACAAGGTCTTATCTATGCTGTTGTTAAAGATATCACTAGTATTAAACAGCTAGAATCGGGATTCGACTATGGTAACTCTACTGGCTCCTATAAAGGCAGTAAAGGCTTTGAAAATCTAAATCTAGATCAGCAAAACTTCAAAAGTGACTTTGCTCTATTAAGGGAATGGGTTTATCGCTATGAAGCGGTTAGTCAAATTAGTGGTCATCTGCTCTACGAATGGAATACCCAGACCAATGACTTGATTTGGGGTCACAATATTGAACAAGTATTGGGTTATTACCCAGGAGAACTCACCAACACTGGGCAAGGGTGGGATGAATTAATTTATCCTGATGATTTAGAACGATACCGACACACCATTGAACGGGTAATTTTCACTAAAGAGCCTTTTGATATTGAGTATCGAATCCGTAAGAAGGATGGCAGATACATCACCGTTGAGAATAAAGGACAGTTTTACCTAGATAGTTCAGGTAATTTCAATCGTCTGCTGGGGTTAATTGTTGACATCACGGAGCGCAAACAAGCAGAAGAGGCATTACGCCTGAGCGAAAAACGATTTCGCCTAGCAGTGGATAATTATCCCGGTACATTTATGATCTATGATGCCCAGCGGCGGCTCCAGTTTATCAATCAACAAGGGGTTAGGCTAACTGGAGTGGCTGATTCACCACTACTGGGTCACACTGACGAAGAAATCTATCCTCCTGTATTTAAGGATATCTATGTGAAACTGCTACAAAAGGCTGTGGAAACCCGGATGCCACAAGTGGAAGAACTGACTTTGACTTTGCCAGAGGTTGGTGAACTCACTGTCCTAGCTACCTATATTCCCCTGCTAGATGAGCAAGGAAATATTTATCAAGTTATCGGGATTATCCAAGATACTACCCAGCGCAAGCAGGCAGAGGTAGAACTACGGCAAGCTTATCAGCAATTGAGACTAAATACAGAAGCCGCGTTAGACCAGAAAGAAGCAAAATTTCGACGGGTGTTTGATGAAGCACCTATTGGAATGTCACTGTCAGATTTGGATTATCAGTTTATTCAGGTGAATCGGGCTTTTTATGAAATGCTGGGATACACCAAGTCTGAACTCATGACTCTCAATGGTTTGACAATTACTCATCCTGAAGACCTAGAAAAAGCCAAGCCTTATATTAGGCAGGTCATACAAGGAGAAATTGATAGTTTTAAGTTAGAGATACGTTACCTCAAAAAGAATCAACATACCCTCTGGGGTAATTTAACGATGATGGCTATGCGAGATAAAGCAGGAGAAATTCTGTGTATTTTGAGCATGGTTGAAGACATTACAGAACGCAAGCAGGCAGAGGAGGCAGTGCGACACAGTGAAGAACGATTTCGTGCCATCATTGAAGATCAAACTGAACTGATCTGTCGCTTGAAACTTGATGGCACCTTAACGTTTGTTAATGATGCTTACTGCCGCTATTTTGACAAAGACCGCTCTCAATTAGTAGGGAAAGTATTTTTGCCAAAAATGCCTCCGGAAGACGAAGACATTGTTACCCGGAACTTCCGTTCTCTTTCTGTAGAAAATCCGATCAACACTTACGAACACCGAGTTCTTCTCGACTCTGGAGAAATTCGCTGGCAGCAGTGGAGTGATCGAGCTATGTTTGATGAAAATGGCCAGTTTATTGAATGCCAGGCAGTGGGAAGGGATATCACTGAACTCAAGCAAGCAGAAGCAGATATTCTTAATGCATTGGCTAAGGAAAAAGAACTGGGTCAACTCCGCTCAGGTTTCGTTTCATTAGTTTCTCACGAGTTTCGCACGCCACTGACTACCATTCAATCTTCTGCTCAAATGCTGCAACGCTATGAGGAAAAATTGTCCCCTGAGAAAAAACTGAAGCACCATGATAAGATTCAGCATGCTGTGCTCCGGATGACTCAACTTTTGGATGATGTTCTAACGATTGGGAAAGCCGATGCCGGAAAACTCAAGTTTGAGCCAGAACCGATAGATTTAGTTGCTTTGTGTCAGGACATACTCGAAAATATCAAAATTAACCTGGGTTCTAAGCATAACGTGATGTTCATTAGTCATGGTAGCTGTCAAGATGCCCTAATCGATGAAAGACTGTTGAGTCATGTTGTTAACAATTTGCTTTTAAATGCGATTAAATATTCTCCAGAAGGAGGTACGATCAAATTTGAACTCAATTGCAATTCTTCGGCAGCAGTAATCCAGGTTCAAGATCACGGGATTGGCATTCCTATCAAAGACCAAGAAAAACTATTTGAGTCCTTTGAAAGAGCAAGTAATGTTGGCAGTATCCCTGGGACTGGACTGGGTTTAGCAATTGTCAAAAAATGTTTAGACTTGCACGATGCTAAAATTGTTGTAAACAGTGAAGTTGGGGTCGGAACGACATTTACTGTTACCCTACCGCTGCACTTTGCTACTAACCAAAATAATTAATACGATTAAATTCGGTTAATCACTTCTAAAATGGTTGAACACTTTTGGTTAATTGTAAACTGTTAATTATTGATAATTAATACATAATTGAAGTCTTCTGTATTCCTAATTCTCAGTTCGGTTGACAATCAACGATCAACAATGACCCCTCAGCTTTCTATCAAATTCTTGCAAGTTCAGGAAAGTAGCAAGTCTACTGGTTCCACTCCCAGTTATCGCCTTGACAGCTATATTGCCCAACAAACACCTGACTTGTCTCGCTCTCGTATCCAGAAGCTGATTGAACAAGGGAACGTGCAAGTTAATGATCACGTGTGCATCTCAAAAAAAGCTAAAGTTCAGCTAGGGGATCGCATCTCCCTCACCATTCCTGACCCCAAACCTCTGGAATTACAACCGGAAGTCATCCCCTTAGACATTCTTTATGAAGATGACGTTCTGATTATTATCAATAAACCGGCTGGTTTGGTAGTTCATCCCGCACCTGGTCATGAAAGTGGTACTCTTGTCAATGCCCTTTTAGCCCACTGCCCTAAACTGACAGGTATTGGTGGTGTTCAGCGTCCAGGCATTGTCCACCGCTTAGATAAGGATACAACTGGTGCAATTGCGATCGCAAAAACTGACCAGGCTCATGGACATCTACAAGCCCAACTCCAAGCCAAAACTGCTCAAAGACAATATTTAGGTGTAGTCTATGGTGCTCCCTCTGCTCAGTCTGGCACCATTAACCAACCAATTGCACGGCATCCTGTAGACCGCAAGAAAATGGCTGTCGTGCCAGTAGAAAAGGGGGGACGCCCAGCTATTACCCATTGGCAAGTCCGAGAACGACTGGGCAACTATACCCTGATTCATTTCCAATTAGAAACTGGTCGCACCCACCAAATTCGTGTCCACAGTAGCTATATTGGTAATCCTATTGTTGGAGATCCCGTTTATAGCAGTGGTCGTTCTGTCGGGGTTAATCTACCGGGTCAAGCACTTCACGCTTGGCGACTACAACTACAGCATCCCGTTTTTGGGGAGTTGATTGAGTTTGTTGCCCCTCCCCCCCTAGCTTTTATCAAACTCTTAGAGGTGCTACGACTTCGCTTCAGCTAGTTCCTTGTTCTGAGCCCGATATGGCACTAAGGATTCGTAGTCGATGTTTGTAGCTGACACTCGTGGGATCGGGTTGCCTTGGGGAGACAGCTCCCGTGCCATGCCCATATACAAAGATGGATCCCCTTCTTTGGCCTTCTTGTCTTGTGGCACGTAACTGCGCACCTGGTTCTGCCAAATGATTTGTGGGAAGCCCAGTACTGCACGGTAGTATTCGTTGTAACGTGGAGATTTGATGTTGAATGGTGTTTCACCCTGAGGGCGACCCGGAAGCACTCGACGCCGTTGATAGGGGACGGTGTTGTACCCAAAATTCTCCATGTACTCCTCGCTGTCGAGCAGTTGATCGACGAAGCCTTGGATACCCTTTGTGGCAATTATAATTGACCAGGCCAATTTTTCCTTTTCGCCATAGATATCACGTCCAAGCACCCGCTGCACGCACTGCTCTACAACGCGATAGTTGCTGTTTTTGTCATAGAAGCTGGTCTTGAAGGTTTCAGAAAGCAACAACCCACGAATGAAGTCCCGCACTGTGATCTGACCGAAGCGGAGTTGGGACTCCAGGAACGGTTCACGATCCGAAGCAAAGGCATGGAAGAAAATCTGACGGTATCCTGCCTCGATTAGGGCATCCATGTCTCCGGGGGAGAGCAAGTTTTCAGTGGAATAAATTCTGGGTTGCTCTTCTCCTGGTATCTCATACCCATCTATGCGCGCATTCTGCGTCACAGGGGCGTAGCCTAGTAAAGGAATAGCCACGTTTTTATCTCCGTATTCTTAGAAAATCTTACAAACCTTAATCAAATATATAATGAATCCTGTGTCAGTCTATAAAAAAAATATATTTTATCGATATCCTAATCTCTAAAGCGACTACTGATAGGGGGGACAGCAGTTAATCGTCAATCGTCAATTGTCAATAGTTATGGGTTAATCAACTAACCCTCTTCTTGCTGTTGTGATTAATCTGTGTGATTACTCTGAGTCTTCTCCTTTAACTTAATCACCTTAATCACTAATAGGTTATTAATTTTGATTAATTAAAACGTTACTCAAAGCAATATTTTTTAATATTTATTAATATAGGCCGAAAGAATTAGACCAAAGAATTAGACCATAGCCTATCGCTCAAGTGCATCGATACCCCATCCAAAAAGACAGTGGATTAGTCTTGGATTGACACTCAGGCCAATCCCGTAAGTAAGTTTCCAGATCTAACTGCCAGCGTGGTGGTTTTAATCCCAGACCCAAACAGAGATGGGAAATGACGTCAAAAAAACGCTGATCGTGACCAGGGGCACCTAAATGACCATGGGCATATTCATGGACGACAATACTCAACCAATCAGACCGTGCAATGCGTCCGACATCAATTAATATCACCGCCGGAGTGGCTAAGATGTTGCAAAAGCCATCAACACCAAACTTTTCCCCTATAGGGGTTGCCAAAATCCGCATTGGGCGGCATAGGGAATCATGATAGCAGCTATGACAGGCGTCTAAGCAAGTCTGGAGTTCACCATTAATGCCATCAATATGATTGCCAATCCAGGTATAAATGCGATCGCGTTCTCTAGCATTTTCAGTGATCTCTACCATACTTGGGTCTAAAGCCAGCTGACCCACAGCATTGAGATACTGATAGCCTCGGATTAACGGATCATCACTGATGGTGGAATCACCAGCCCAAGATTGAATAATACTCTTCCGGTGCCAAGACATTTTGTTGTTGTTGAGATGTCACGCCAATATTAGCCCCAGTATTAGCGCCAGCACTAGCACCATTATCTAGATTAGAGTCAATGCGGGTTTCGATACAAAATGATGCGCTGCTAAATCCACCAAAACGTTTGACTATACTGGTCCGCATCCGCCGAGATGGAGTGATAAACGAGAAACGCTCATGAGCACTCATGGTTTCATATTCAGTAATCAGCACTAGCCCATCTTGAGCATCCATCTGATAAAGACCAGCTACTGGCATGGTTTCAGCGTAACCTTTTTCCCGCAATAACTTACCATGTCTAGGAGAGTCGGCATCTGGAACCACCACCATCACCGTCGAGTCTTTGTGACCGTCATCACTCTGATCCCAAGCCATTGTGCCCTGCCAACTGACCAAAGCTCCACCTGCTGCCAAGCTCGGGTTAATCTTATGAAGCTCACACAGCTCAATGACTTGGGGATGATTAGCCTCTAAGGTAGCTACCTTGATGTCCAACTCTCCCTTCTCTGCTTGTCGGAAGGCTAGGTGGTGGGTTGTGCGTTGCGATCGCCAGTGGCCAGCACTGAGCTGGAAAAATTTCATCGCATCAATAATTGGATCCATATTAGGGTATTTGGTTTACCGAGTTTTTGTTCAAATTTTACCAAAAATTTTGGGTTTAAAGCCCCGTCCTTCGTTCGACGGCTTTTCTTATCTTTCGTATTGACGGTAGATAAGAAAATCGCTATTATAGAACCCAAGGAGGAAAAGCAAATGTTTAATCTCACCTACGAGTTCAAGCTTAAACCTACCAAACAACAATCAAAAATCTTTGATGAGTGGCTTGAGATAACTCGCTTGGTATACAACTACGCTTTAGCAGAAAGGAAAGATTGGTACAAATCTCGTAGTTGTCAGATTAATGCTTGCAGCCTCCATAGTTGCTACATCATTCCTGCTGACACACCGCGTCCTACCTATGCAAGTCAGTGTAAATCTTTGACGGCTGCCAAAAAACAGCACCTGGAACTCAAGAAGATCCAATCTCAAGTGTTGCAGCAAACTTTAAAAAGAGTTGAAACAGCTTTCACCAACATGTGGGAGCGTAACGCTGGATTCCCCCGGTTCAAGAAAAAAGGCAGAATGAGGTCTTTTGTTTTTCCTCAAATGAAAGGAAAAAGATTAGAACATGGGTTAGTGAAATTGCCTGTAATTGGTTGGGTAAAATTCCGTCAGTCACGAGAAATTCCTAATGATGCTCAAATCAAGCAAGGTCGTATAGTCAAACGGGTTTCCGGTTGGTACGTCATGCTAACCATTCAATGGAATGTTGATTTACCTCAACCAATACCCCATGGTGAAGCAGTAGGAATTGATGTAGGATTAACTAGTTTTATTGCTACTTCTAGTGGTCTTTTAATCAAGGGTCCGAGGTTCCTGGGTGATGCCGAACGCAAGCTGAAATTACTGCAAAAGCGTGTTTCCAGGAAACCTATAGGCTCGAACAATTGGAGGCGCGCAAAAAAAAAGGTAGCAAAACTACACGAGTATGTAGCCAATTGCCGTAAAGATTGGCACAGGAAGCTTTCCCATCATCTGTGCGATCATGCAGGGATGATATTTGTAGAAGATTTGAATCTGGTGGGGCTATCCCGTGGAATATTAGGGAAACACTGCTTAGATGCTGGGTTTGGCCAATTTTTCGAGATCTTGGCACAAACTTGTTTTAAGCGTGGGGTGTATTTCCAGAAAGTAGATGCACGTAAAACCAGCCAGATTTGTCCTAATTGTTTGACACAAACGGGCAAGAAAGAGCTTTCACAACGTACTCACATTTGCTCTGCCTGTGGCTATACAACGGATAGAGATATAGCAGCAGCTCAGGTAGTGGCAATTAGAGGATTAACAGCCGTAGGGCATACGGTGAAGATGCTTGCTGAGGGTAAATTCGTTGGAATCCCATTGAAGCAAGAATCCTCTCGCCTTTAGGCAGAGGAGTGTCAATTAAGCTTGAATTTTTGCATATTCCTCAGATTTTTCCAAACAAGGGATCCATGGCCAATCCATCAGGATTTCCGCTGCTACGCTACATATACTGATGCTAAACGGGATTGTACCACTATATAGGTGGGTTTATAGGTGGGTTTAGCCTCTGGTTTGGCGTAATATGATCTCCGAATAATTACTCTTAATCAAAATCTTCCTATCTCCCCATCACTATTATTTATTATCAGTATTTAATCGGACTTGATCTAAGTGCCTCAGACATACAGGCACAAGGGCAAATCATGGCTTTACGGATTTTTGTTACAGATTGTATCTTTGATTACTTATTGCTTGACAGAATCGACGTTATTATATAGGTGTGCTACATTGGTTAACAACGGCCAAAAAGGCAAAAAAAAGAGCAGTCGGAACATTCGTCCGCCTGCCCTAATCAACGTATGTAAGCTTAGGAGTAAACCTATGGAAACGCCTGGAAAGCTAAGTTTGGAGCAACAGTTCCAGATGAAAATCTACCAAGACCAAGTCAAGCTCTTGAGCCAGGAGGAGGCTCAGTCCTATCTCTTGGAAGTTTTGCGTCAAATGATGGTTAAAGAGAACCTATTCCGCCATCTACTCAAAAACGCTTAACTCTTAATTAGCTGCGAAGGTTTCACTTTGCTTGACTTGTTTTAAGGGGTGCCTGAGTCGTACCCACATTGGAAGAATCTCCACTGGCATGGGAACGCCTATAATCTAAACCTTCGCTGCTGATCTCACACTGCTAATAGCCATCGTAGTGATTCAGCCTTTGCTGCGCTACTACCACTATGATAGTATATCTTAGAAATTTCGACTTAAGTAGCAACACTGATATAATTAGGAAATTAGATAGTCAAGGAATACTTACCAAGACCCCTTGGCTGTTAATCACTTGAATCAACAATCTTGAATTAACAATCTTGAATATAGACTAGGAACTAGCTCCCATAGTGCTCACCTTAAGCTTCCTCCGAATTGTAGCACACATGATAGGATTAGGGTTGATCGATTTTTACCTCACTTGCGATTATCCTTCGTTTCAGGCCAATCAGCACTTAGGCAAAATCGAACAACCAACCCACTGAGCTAGTCGGGCTAATAGCACACCACAGATGTAGGGTGGGCAGTGCTTCAGATCGATTGATAAAGCTGGCCAAAGGCCAAGCTATCCACTGCCCACCACAGGATTAATCTCTAGGAACCATGACTAATTCTCTTGAGATCCTCACAAGAGGGGGATTTGAGGGAAGAATTAGCCCAGATCTCGGGGGTGGTAGGGAAAGCGGTGAGAATAACAGTACCATCAGGGCCAATCAGCCAACCCTGAGCTTCCACAATCCGCCGCCTTGGACGCTTCGGAGCCGACTCCTCCCTAGCACCAGGAGTTACAGGAGTTTGTTGACTCTGATAATTTGTTGTGGCCGAGTTATCTAAGGTTACCCAATCTGCTATAACGGTCTGGCTGATGATCGGGTCAAGGGGACTCGGAGGCAAGCCACCCCGTCCAGTAATAATGAATTCATCCCCTTTTGAATCATCCGATGCCACTTTGACATTGTCACCACACCTAGCCGCAATCAGTGTAGAGGCGTCAACTACAGTAGTGGGGAGTTCTACTAAACCTTGAGATGGATTAACCCCAAGGATGTTGATTTGTATGTCACCATCTACACCACGCTCAGAACTGGCTATGATATCACTCAAGTCAGTTAGTTGATCCGGAAAGTTAAACCCAAAGATGCCTTGAGCGGTAAGTGTAATATTACCGCCTATGCCATTAAAGGCATTAGCGGTGATGTCGCTATCTTCTTCCAGGAAGGCAAGAATTAAATCAGCAGTAATGGTGATATCCCCACCATTCCCAGGTTTATCTTCGGTACCGGCGCTAGTACTGATTTGACTACCGTTGCGCAATTTTAATAAATCCTGTAGGGTCAGAGTAATATTGCCACCATTTCCGCTAACGGTTTCAGTAGAGATGTTGGCTTGATCTTCAAGAGTGATTGAGCCTGACTGAATTTCGATATCACCCCCTTTTCCCTCTGCACCTTCATTTACAGCGGTAGCGATAGAGCTATTAGATAGCGAAACTGACTGATCAGCCTCTACCGAGATGTTACCAGCATCTCCTTTTCCCGAACTACTAGCTGTCACTTGAGCGTTATTGGTTAAGGACAGCGAGCTTGCCCGAATGATGATGTTAGGGTCTTGGTCTTCTTGAGAGTCAACAACTGCTGTTTCCTCTACAGCTGTAGTAATTCTGCTGTCTGAGAGGGAAATGGAGTTGGCATTGAGTGTTATTTTTCCTATTTCGCCAGTAGTTTCGGTAGTACTTAGAATAGCACTATTGTTTTCTAGGGAAATGGAGTCAGCAGTAATTTTTATGATTCCAGCATGCCCAGTACTGTCATTAATCGTTCTGGTACCAATAGTACTGACGTCTCTGAGCACAAGTGAGTCAGCATTAATTGTGATTATTCCAGCATCCCCACTGCTATTGTTTTGAGTCTCGCTGCCAATACCATTGCCCTGACCTTCCAACAATACAGAACCGGCGGTGATTGTGATTATTCCAGCATCCCCAGTACTGTTATGTCTAGTGTTGGTACCAATACCACTTTTGTCTCTGAGCACAAGTGAGTCAGCAGTAATTGTTATTATTCCAGCATCCCCACTGCTATTGTCTTTAGTATCGCTGCCAATACCACTATCCTGGCCTTCAAACAATACAGAACCAGCGGTGATGGTGATCTCTCCAGCATGCCCACTGCTATTGTCTTGAGTGTTGGTACCAATACCACTGCCTCCTCTGAACACAAGTGAGTCAGCAGTAATTGTTATTATTCCAGCATGCCCACTGCTATTGTCTTGAGTATTGCTGCCAAAACCATTTTCCTTGCCTTCCAATAATACAGAACCGGTGGTGATGGTGATCTCTCCAGCATGCCCACTGCTATTGTCTTGAGTGTTCGTACTAATACCACTGTTGTTTGTGAGCACAACTGAGTCAGCAGCAGTAACAGTGATATTGCCAGCATCCCCCTTACCGTTTGTAGTACTACCAATCCCCGCCTTTTCTAGGGTAAGGGTACCGGTTTTAACGATAACGTTTCCAGCATTGCCATTATCCTCAGAGGTGAGGCTATTGATTCCAGCACTTTTGAGGGATATCGATTCACCACTGATCACCGTAATTGGTGGTGCCTGATCGCTACGGTTGTTTTTTCTATTAATCCCGATACGTTCCAATGCGATCGCACCAGCCGCAGTAATGGTGACTGCTCCTCCGCCAGTATTAATGCTCCCATCCATTAATTCGACATCACCACTACCGGAGTTGTCACTATCCGCTTCCAGCAATAGATTCAGGAAACCACTGTTTGCCTTAATATCAAAGTTTTTCAGAGAAATATCATTGGCCGCTTGCAAACTTAGAGTAACTTCCCCTGGTGTAGTTTTGGTAATGCCAAAGCCATCTGCAGTGATATTTCCTTCCTCAGTGCCGGTGGTTCCAGTAGTGATGGTGACATTAGTGCCACTATTGAGTTGAGCTTCAATATCTGGGATATTCACCACAGCATCATCCCCAGTGGCAGTGAAGATATTGCCATTACTATCAAAGCTGCCATTGGATGTATCGGCAAACCCAAGAGTAACATTCCTCGGGTCAAGCAACCACGTTCCTGCTAAACCATTTGGAGCACTAGCATCGACTCTGACTCCAGCCACATCCAGAAAATTGGAACTGGATGTCTCGATGAAACCGCCATTGCCTGATTGCGCTCCCCCCCGTGCGGTTAAGGTGCCATAAGCGCGAGTAGATTGATTCGACAAAATCATAATCAGACCCCCATTACCAGTGCTAACCGCATCAGCCTTGATGGTGGTGTCAGGAGCGATATAGGTAGCTGTGGCCAATGGCAGCTGTCCTTGACCTTGGAAATCCCCACCAATTAGTGCATCTCCACCACTACTGTCTCCAGAAACATCAATTGATGCACTGTCAAACAAGCCAACTTGATCGCCTAATACTGTTACTTTGCCGCCAGTTTTTCCTGGAGATAAATTGGCAGCACTTAGGTCACCAGAGATAATCACTGTTCCTGGAGCAACTGGTACTTGGGTACCGAAATCGGTAAGTATTACCTGACCGTCACTGGAAACTGTTAGGCCGGTGTCATGGTTCAAACTGCTCAAAAATTCAGTGACAGAGGCCGGATCGGATGGTGTTAATGGCACCGTTGGGGTGGATACTGTCAAAATCTCTCCAGCTTGCCCCAACTGCACTAAGGTTTCAGGAGGAACCGCTACGAGATTAATCTCACCCCCTGGTGCTAGGATTTGCCCATTGCTAATCACACTCCCACCGACTAAGGTGACATTCTGTCCCTCTCCCACAGCTAAATTGCCAGCATTTACGATGGGCTGAGGCGGATTCTGGCCATACTGCAATCCGGGAGTAATGTTAATGGTTAAAAGGGGCGGCTCTTCGGGATTGGTAGCACTAAACTCGGTGCCATTGCCAAAAACTATACTATTAGCGGTACTTCCAACAAACGAACCGGCTACATCTAATTGGGAATTGGCTCCAAAAACAATGCCATTAGGATTGAGCAAAAACAAGTTCGCGGCACCATCTACTCCTAGGGTGCCGAAGATCTTGGAGATGTTACTACCGGTTACCCGGCTGAGAATATTATTGATGCCAGCGGGATTGGCAAAGTAAACCCGCTGCAAGTCCCTAACATTAAAATCAGAAAAGCTATGGAATAGGTTATCCCCTCTGGTTGCTCCACCTTCAATTAAGTCAGCGGGAAGTCCTTTAACCTCTACATTTGGTTTAACTAGAGTTTGATTATCCCCCAAGGTATTATCCGGAACAATCTGAGCCAGAGCGGGATTTACTGAATGAGTAATCCCATAGTATCCACCCAGAGTTATCCCAGCAAAAATTACTAGCGATCGCACTATTTTCATGTTTACTCAGCCTCCTATACTTCACCTTGGGAGTGATCTGAGCAAGTATGCTCAGATTTAGGAGTTAAGATTCATAACTCAGGAGTCTGAATAGTTTATTGTCTAGTAACTTTTAAGATAAATTGGCGTGCGTCATAAACTAATGGTTATTTATAATCGTACTAATCATTTCTGAATTATTATTTCAATGACTTAATTATTATTGCGCCGCTATAGCTCTAGCGCGATTAGTTTCAATCATTTGCTCTAGCATTTCCCTAGAAACACACCGGCGTTCAGAGCAATAGGTCATGAGATTGACGCCATTCATCATGCGCACAGTGCTGACTCGGACACGAAAATCATCGGTGACAAACCAACAACGTTCTTGACCCTGATTATTCTGGTAATTGGTATCAATGGTGAGGATGCCGTCTTTGCCAAACCAATAGCGACTCACTACCGGAATACTTTCCACATAGCCCTGGTCTCGAATCAATTTGCCACTAAGCTTAGTTTCATCATCTGGAACATCAATCAGAATTGCCGCATATTTTGAACTTGGTTCCCGGTCATCTAAATTGATTTGCCACATAAAGCTCGCTCCCCCCATCGCCTGGCTTGGGTCAATCTTTTGGAGCTCACACACGCTTTGGACTTTAGGGTTATCTTTTTCGATGACTTGAACAATCAGATTGGATTCTCCGGATTCATCGGCAGCGTTATCAAAGTGATGAACTGTGCGTTGAGTAAACCACTTGCCCTCGCTTTTGCGAAAGAAGTCCATCATGCTCATGGGTGGCTTGAGTCGCATTTTTGCTTAAACCTCCAGATAGTGGTATATCGATAGAGATGATTAATCTATATAGTTTAGGCTAGGGTACTATCATTTGGTGTCTCTAGCCTACTCCCTACCCTGGTGGTAATGGTTTTTAACATCCTGTGTTGCCAGCACAACGGTAGACTAACCTTGGCAGTTCCAGGTAGAGTTTAGTAATCACTATGAGTCAAACTCGGTTAAGCGATCGCACTAACAACCAAGCTATGGATATCTTAAAACGGTTCCAAGCCGGAGACTATATCTCTGATGCTAATCTTGAGGGCATCGATTGGAGTCAGAGAGACTTATACCAGGTTAACCTCAGTGGTGCTAACCTACAGAAAGCTAATTTGAGCCAAGCTACCCTCACTGGCGCTAATCTTAGTCAGGCAATTTTGCGGGAAGCGAATCTCAGGGGAGCCGATCTCAGAGGAGCTGATCTCACTGGCGCTGACCTGACTGGCGCTGATTTGGAAGGGGCTTATGTAAACCGGGCAGATTTAAGGAAGGCTAATTTGACCATGGCTAACTTGAATGAAACCAACCTACAAGTAGCCCTGTATGACCGGGAAACCAATTGGCCAGAAGGATTTCGCTACAAAAGTTCTGGTGCTGTTGGACCTGGTGCTAATCTCAATGGTGCTTTTCTCAATACTGCTAATCTCAGGGGAGTTGACTTGCAAGGCATTAGAGTAATAGGAGGCTATCTCAGCGGAGCGGATTTAACCGGTGCTAATTTGCAGGATGCTGCCTTGAGTGGATCCAACTTACGGAAGGCTTTGCTGACCGGGGCTTGCTTGCGCAATGCCCGTATGAGTGGCGTGGAGCTGGAGGGAGCGGATTTGCGAGGGGCAGACCTGACTGGAGCAGATTTAAACCATGTACAAAATATTGCTGGGGCTGACTTTACCATGGCTCAAGGCATCAGTGAAGCTACCCGTTCGATGCTTTTGAATCAACCATTTAAGGATCTAGACACCTGGAATCCCTATACTCGAAGTCATACTCGGGAAAGTTTAGGGACTAGCAATGAAAGTTGAAGGTTAAGCGGTTGAACGCTCACGGGTGGCCTTTTTGCCAAGGTTAAACAGTTCAAACCTGTAACTTCTAACTTGTAACCTGTAACCTGTAACCTGTAACCTGATTATATAATAATTAATCACCATTATAAGAACGTCACCAAAATGTCTGAAATTCAAGAAGCCCAGCCATCACCGGCAGAAATTGAGGAAGTTATTACTGAACTAGAGAAATATCGGGAAAGACTCGTTAATGATGTGATGAAAATGGCTCAGAAGGTGAAATTGCCTAAAAAAGCGGCCATGGAGCATATCAAAAACCACCCGGAAATTGTTAAGATTGACGCTGCTCTGGAAAATCTCCGCCCCTAGGAATCATCCTTGCCATCAACTTCTTGAAGCAACTGACTCAAGCAACTGGAATTACCCATGGTTACATCGGAAACTCAACCGCCAGCTCCCTCGGAAACTGACCGTTTTCTGGCTGATGTCAATAGCCAACTTGCTGAGGGAAACGTTGAGATTACTAATGCGCAACAGTTAAAAAAGATGGTTGAATCCCTGGCTGATAGCCGGGGAATGGTCAGACTAGGATTCGTGGAAGCCTTTGGCAAAATTGGTCAGGCAGCAGCTCCCTTTGTGATTGAAGGACTAGCTAATCACCCAAACCCGGTGGTGCGCAGGTCTTGTGGCAAGGCTTTAGCAAAAATCAGGGATCCCCAGGCGGTTCCTACCCTGATTCATGCTTTGTTAAATGATGAGGATACAGTGGTTAAGAGTTCATCGGCTGGAGCCTTAGCCAGAATGGGCGAAGCGGCTGTTCCAAAGTTGATTGAGGTGTTGGAATCAGCAGATTATCCCCAATCTGCCAAAGGTCATGCCTCATGGGCATTGGCGTTCATTGGAGCAGAAGCAGCAGAACATCTGTATCAGGCAATCCACTCGGAATCGGAAGATGTGCGGATGGCAGTGGTGGGAGCGATCGCTAAATTTGTAGATGAACCAGGGAATGACCAGGCTACAGAAATTCTCCTATTAGCACTGAAAGATGAATCTGTCAATGTTCGTGCCGAAGCAGCTACATCGGTAAGCCAACTTGACCCCCAGGTAGGGGTTCCCCATTTAATCCCGTTACTGGAAGACCCCAGCCAAGAAGTGAGGCGGAGGGCAATCTTATCATTAGGGAAGCTAAAGGATGAAGCGGCTTTACCCCCATTAACCGCCAAGTTATCCGATGACCGAGAGGAAATTCGCCAACTGGTCAAGGTAGCGATCGCACAAATTCAGAAGGGTTGAAGGATTGAAGGGTTAAAGGGTTAAAGGGTTAAAGGTTGAACGCGCACGGGTGGCCTTTTGGCCAAGGTTAAAGGTTAGAGGTTGTTTGAGCTTGGGGTTAGGTTGAGAGTAGCTTAAAAAGCATGATTGATAAATAAAACAATCAAAGTTTCGATAGTTAATTAAGTCATACTTGATAATTCATAATTTCTAAGATAATCGTCAGTTTCAATCACAGAGAATCCTAGAAGTTTACAAATCTTGATAATTTAGGGTGATCAGGGCATTGTATAAATGAAGGTGTGAAGGTGTAAAACACTGACACAATCTCGCTCACAGGAACTGTGAGCTTCCAAGATTCCTTAATCAGGAGTCGTAGAGAGGTTATGTTGTTGTTTAAAAGCTTGTAAAGTTTTTTAAACACCCTGAGAAAACCCTGATTAAAAAATTTGTTGCTATCTAGGAGAATCTTTTAATGGCATTCGGACCAGCATCACAGCTAGGTGTCGGCCTATTTGAAGACACAGATCCAATTGAAGTATGGCCAGGTATCTCAAGCGAGGACGCTGAGGCCGTGATTCGGGCGGTCTATCGGCAAGTCTTGGGCAATGCTTATGTCATGGAAAGTGAGCGACTGGCTGTCCCAGAGTCTCAATTTAAACTAGGAGAACTAAGCGTTCGGGAATTTGTGCGGGCAGTAGCTAAATCGGATGCTTACAGCTCCCGGTTTTTCGACAAATCCCCCCGTTACCGGGTAATTGAGCTGAATTTCAAACATTTACTTGGTCGGGCTCCCGATGGCTTCGATGAGATGAAAGCTCACAGTATTATCTGGGATCAAGGAGGCTTCGAGGCAGAGATTGATTCCTACCTCGACAGTGACGAGTACCAGGAAGTCTATGGGGAAGACACGGTTCCCTTTTACCGGGGCTACAAAACCCAAACAGGCAAAAAGATGCTTGGGTTTACCCACATGTTCCAACTGTTGCGAGGAGCATCTAGTAGCGACTTCAAAGGGAGCTTGGCTGGCAATAGTCCCTGTCTAAATAAGAATGTAATTCAAGAAATTCCTACAGCAGTGATTCCCCCATCTGGTGGGGTATCTGGCTGGTCTTTCCAAGACACGCCATTGGGTGCCAGAACTCGTCATGGTGCTGGAGCTACTGCTGAAGGTAAGGTGTACCGCATTGAGGTAACTGGCTATAAGTCCCCTGGTGCAGTGAATCGGGTATCCAAATTCCGGCGCAGTAATCAGGTATACCTGGTTCCGTTTGATCAGCTCTCCAAAGAGTACCAGCGGATTCATAAGCAGGGTGGCGTGATCGCAAGCATCACCGTTGTGTAATTAGGATTCAATTGGGATTCAAACGTTTCTAATCTGGAAAAGTTCGTGTATTTCTGGGTACTTTGGCAGCAAGCCAACTAGTTTGCTGCCAAAGAAGGTAGAGATACAGTACAATGAAAGATTGGTTAATTTGTTTTGGGAAGGAAAATTCCCTCTATTTTTGAATAAGTTTTTTGCAAGGAGAAATTTAAATGGTCAGTACAGCGCCTACTGCCAAATTTGGTATAGATTCAGATACCATCTTTGAACTATGGCCCACTAGCGGCATTGATGAAGTACAAGCTGTAATTCGGGCAGTTTATCGTCAAGTTTTGGGCAACCCCCACATTATGGAGAGCGAGCGGCTGGTGAGTGCTGAATCGCAATTATGCGATGGCAGCATCAGTGTCAGGGAATTTGTCCGGGCTGTTGCCAAATCAGATTTCTATCGCGCTCGGTATTTTGAATCCTGTGCGCCCTACCGGTTTATTGAGCTGAACTTTAAGCATTTATTGGGTCGTGCTCCCCTAGATCAAACCGAAATTTCGGAACACATCCGCATCTGTATTGAGCAGGGCTACGATGCAGAGATTGATTCTTACATCAATAGTGAGGAGTACCAAGTTAAGTTTGGGGAGAATATCGTACCCTACTATTGTGCAAGTAGCCAAATCGGTCAAAAGCAGGTGGGCTATAACCGTACCCTCACCTTGGTAAGGGGTCGTTCAGAAATTGATAGCGCTATAAAAAGCTCTTCCTTGGTAGAAGCAGTTGCCACCAATAGCACCAGCGAAATTGTGCCACTGGCAGGTTGTCGTGCGGCCGCTTATGCTGATGCTACCGAAAAGACGTTCAAAATTGTTGTCCGGGGTGCCATGTACAGCGGTCGTCGCCGTCGTAGTACCACTGAGTACATTGTTCCTGGCAGCAAGATGACACCCCAAATTCAGCGGATTAATCGCACTAGCGGAACAATCGTCAGCATTACAGAAATCTCCTAATTTCTGGGGTTTTGTCTTTTCGGAAGTTTTAAAGGAGAGATAAAAATGGGAAATTTAACTCGGTCAGCTGTTCTAGGCTTGGATGCCTTTGAAGGTGATCCATTAAAATTACAGCCTTTTGCTACTGAAGATGATTTACAAACGGTAATTCGAGCTGTTTACAAGCAGGTTTTGGGCAATGCCCATCTCATGGAGAGCGAGCGACTCACCAATGGGGAATCAATGTTGCGCAATGGGGATATTACTGTCCGTGGCTTTGTGCGCATGGTCGCTCAATCATCCCTGTATCAATCCCGATTTTTCCAGGGGTCTTCGCCCTATCGGTTCATTGAACTTAATTGCAAACATTTGCTGGGTCGTGCTCCTTTAGATCAAGGGGAAATCTCTGAGCACGTTAGCCTTTACAATCAACAGGGTTATGAGGCTGAAATCGATTCCTATATCGATAGTGACGAATATCTCCAGAATTTTGGCGAGGACGTCGTTCCCTACCCCCGCAGCATTCGTAGCCAATTGGGAATTAAGAATGTGGGCTTTAATCGGATGTTCTCCTTACTGCGAGGTGCTCCGACCAGTGATAGTGGAAAACCAGCTCAGCTAATTACCTCTGTAGCTAGTAATCTATCTCCAAAAGTTAAGGCTCCAGCTGTTGGAAATGGTGCAGGTTATGGCAACACTGGCAAGCGTTACCAGATTGCTGTTTCCACATGTGCTGGTGCTGCCCGCTTGAATAAGTATAGCAAGCTGAACTATCAGGTTAGCTACGATCAACTCTCTGAACAAGTGCAGAGTATTCATAAAAGCGGTGGCAAAATTCTCAGTATTACTGAGTTAAATTGATCCAATTGATCCAATTGATAAAGTAGCTCGGTTATCAGTTACTAAGTGAATAGTTAATCGTAATCAATAACAACTCCTGGTAACGGTTAACTAGAAACTAGTAACTGATAACTGAATAGCTGTTTAAATTAGCTAAATCTGCTCAAAGAATCTAGGAGGAATTTAAATGTCACTTTGGGTAATCGATGCTGACCCGGTAGAGTTGCGTCCTGGTGCAACAGAAGATGATCTGCAGACAGTAATTCGCGCAGTTTACAAACAGGTTTTAGGTAACCCACACTTGCTGGAATCCGATCGCTTAACTAGTGCTGAATCGATGCTGCGCAATGGAGAGATCAGTGTACGGGGCTTTGTACGCATGGTCGCTAAATCAGACTTGTATAAGTCCCTGTTTTTTGATTCTGCTTCCCAGTATCGTTTCATTGAGCTCAACTACAAGCATTTTCTAGGTCGTGCTCCCCAGGATCAAACTGAAATTGCCGAACACGTTCTAATTTATAACACTGCTGGCTACGAGGCAGACATCGATTCTTATATCGATAGCGACGAGTATAAGTTGAGTTTTGGGGAGTTGATTGTTCCCTATCCTCGTAGTAATAGTACTGAAGTTGGGATTAAGAACGTAGCCTTTAATCGGACGTTTTGTTTGATGCGGGGAGATGCTACTAGTGATAGCGGTAACCAAGCCAAGCTGATTAGTGATTTAGCAGCTAATCGGTCTACCAAGATTACTGCTCCTGTTGGGGGTTCAGGTACTTACGCCAATACGGGCAAGCGCTTTAAGATTACTGTAGCTAAAGCTGGTGTTGGTTCTCGCTTTAAGCGGAGTAATGCTACCTATGAGGTAGGTTACGACCAGCTGTCGGCGAGGATTCAAAATATTCACAAAATGGGCAGCAAAATTGTCAGTATTACTGAAGTAGGTTAGGTTGACTTTCCGGGTTCAGTATTCTGTATTTAATATCAGCTAAGTTTATAGATGTTATTTTTTTTATAAAAATTTGTAAGCAATAAAAAGCCAATTTATAAATAAAAAAGTAACACTATTTAATAGTTGAACATTGGTGAAAATTTGGAGTTTATTTGAGGCTTGTGAAATTCAAACTTTAGTAAATTAAATGTAGTTTAGCGATGTCAGAGATTACAGATGGAACTAGCACTCTTAGGGATTATAGCGATCGCAAAGTTGTACTAGAGGTAACAGTTTTTTGTTGCCAAGATCTACAAGATCTATTGGAAGTAACAAGGTTTCTGATAGCTGATATCAATAAACTACTTGCTAATATTCTAAGTCTCAATAAACGCCAAATAGCACCTCCTTTAGAGCTGATTCGTCATCTCGCACTAAACCTTGTAGGATAAGGCTTGCGCTCAAATAGAACTACCATTGAACTCTTTAATATCCAAAAGACAATCATAGCAATGCTTTCAGACTTCTTAAGATTTACTTTACGAATCAGCTCTTAGAAACACAAACAGCCCATAAAATTCTCACAGAAGCTCAAAAACTCATGCAAAACACAACTCAAACCAGGCAAGGTCAGTATCAAGCCTGGGAAGAAATTGATCCAATTGAGCTGTGGCCAGGTCGTTCGGAAGCAGAAATCGAGACGGTGATTCGAGCAGTCTACCGTCAGGTTTTGGGAAATGCCCATGTCATGGAAACTGAACGGCTAACTGTCCCGGAATCCCAGCTCAAGCAGGGCGAAATCACTGTCCGTGAGTTTGTGCGCCAGGTTGCCAAGTCAGAGTTGTATCGGTCGAGGTTCTTCGATATTTGTCCTCGCTACCGCTCAATCGAGCTGAATTTTAAGCATTTGCTCGGTCGTGCTCCTGATGACTACTCCGAGACTTTTTATCACAGCCAAGTACTGGATAAAGGAGGTTTCGAAACGGAGATTGATTCCTACATCGATAGTGAGGAATACCAAGAAGTGTTTGGGGAATATATCGTACCCTTTTACCGGGGCTATAAAACCCAAACAGGCAAAAAGCTGCTGGGGTTTACTAACATGTTCGTGCTGACGCCCAGCGTTTCTAGCTCTGATAAAGACAATTTGTCAGGGAATTTGCCAAGGCTAAATAAATCGATTATTTACAATAATCCCCTTGGCCAAGCCCCAGTTACTGATATCCAAGCCTTATTGGATGAAGTACTTAAGCTCAAAATCAAACCCCAGCAAGCTCCCACAGAAGCTCAGAAACAACGCTCACAAGCGTATCAAGCCATCCAACGGAAATGCCAAGAGCAAGAAGAACTGCTGAAAACCTTGCAGCAAAAGGTCGCAGACTTACAACCATTGGCTAGCTTGGGAGCATCACAGTTTAGCAAATGGCAGTCTTACAGTTCTTCGAGCAATGGTGGTAGTGGTTTCACCAGCATTGCAGCCCAAATCCCCATGGCAGCAGCGACTGTAGAGCCAAACAGTTATGAAGCTCTGCTACAAAAGTCTGAAAAACAGGCCCAGGAAATTGCTACGTTACAAGAAAAGATTGCTGATCAGCGGCGTTTAGCTATGATTGCAGAAACCCAGTTGAATAAGTGGCGGCCTCGTAGTTATTAGAGTAATTAATAGAGCTGCGATTAGCTCTATCGCCAGTTGCCATAGAAATGTGTAGGTTGTTGAGGGTTGACTGTTGAGAGTTAAATGACAGCGGTCAACCCTCAACAACTACCTGGGAAATACAAGCTTTTAAGTAAAGGTTTTAACTAAAGCTTTTAACGAGGTACTTTTAAAAGTAAAATATATAGACTTTAAATAGCTGATCCGGAGGAAAAGCCAATGCCCAAGAAAAGCCGTAAAACTGCTAGCCAGTATTCAGAAGGTAAGTCCAAGGTGGGGATATCCCTGACCCCTACAGGCATTGGCTTGTTGACTCAGATGGCTCAGAATACTGGATTGTCCCGCTCGGAACTAATTGAGCGTATCGCCCGAGGTAATATTGCGATCGCATGCCAGCAGGCAAGTATGACTATTGCCCTGGAAAATCCACCGGAGCCAAAGGAAACATCCGCCAACAATGGAGCCACAAAATCTCCAACCAAGATTCAGGTTATAGAGGGTAAGCAACCGCTACAAACTGATGTGTCTGAGCCTGGTGGTTCTGGTGTATCCCAAGAAGATTACCAGTCTTTACAACAGCAAGCTCAACAACAAGCTACTTTGATTGAAGACTTACAACAGAAGTTAGCTGACCAAAAATCTGAAACTGCTGAACAGACCGAAAGTTATCAGTCTTTGCAACAGCAGGCTAAAGAGCAATCTAATCTGGTCAAAAAGTTACAGAAGCAGCTAGCTGACCAAAAATCT
>WTKN01000295.1:0-18620 GCA_011524395.1 Moorena sp. SS36440bin_2 | reverse complement strand
AGAGCAATCTAATCTGGTCAAAAAGTTACAGAAGCAGCTAGCTGACCAAAAATCTGAAACTGCTGAACAGACCGAAAGTTATCAATCTTTGCAACAGCAGGCTAAAGAGCAATCTAATCTGGTCAAAAAGTTACAGAAGCAGCTAGCTGACCAAAAATCTCAGACTGCTGAACAGACCGAAAGTTATCAGTCTCTACAAAAGCAGGCTAAAGAGCAAGCTAATCTGGTCAAAAAGTTACAGAAGCAGTTAGCTGACCAAAAATCTGAAACTGCTGAACAGACCGAAAGTTATCAGTCTTTACAACAGCAGGCTAAAGAGCAATCTAATCTGGTTAAGAAATTACAGAAGCAGTTAGCTGACCAAAAATCTGAAACTGCTGAGCAGACCGAAAGTTATCAGTCTTTACAACAGCAGGCTCAAGAAAAATCTAATCTAGTCAAAGAGTTACAGAACCAGCTAGCAGAGCAACAATCTCAGGCGGCGCAACATGTAGAAAGTAATCAGGTTCTACAACAGCAAACTCAAGACCAACAGAAGCGTATTGCCGAGTTAGAGCATCAGTTGTCTGAGCAACAATCTCCAGCTAATCAAGCTACCGAGAGTTATGAGTCTTTGACACAGCCTAATCAGGAGCAAGAGGATCGTATTGCCACTTTACAAAAACAAATTGTTGAGTTAAAGCGTTGGGCAACCATTGGCAAAGCAGAGTTCAACAAGAGGCGTAGCCGGAGATTGTTTTAGCTAGTGCCCGAAGGCATCAATAATGATGCCAAGTCCCCTGGCTTCCTGCGTTGATAGTTTTGGGGATAGCTTTGGCATTCAATGACAACAAAATAATAGTCTTATTATAGTAATATAATTGCTATTATTCTTGAGACGTTTTCCTGCTTGAACCAAATTTGAGCACCTGTTCCAAGCGTGATATCGAACTAGCCGCTGATTCTCGGATATAGGGGTCGGCTTCCTGATTTTCAGCGGCAGCAGATAGCACTTCCATAGCTCTCTCATCCCCCAAGGAACCTAGAGCCTGTAGGACAGTAACTTGAAGGGCAATATCGTCGATTTCCAAAGCAGCTACTAGGATTTCAAAAGCGGGTGGCCCAATGGTTCCCAATGCACCCACTGTCGATATTTTTACAACAGGATCTGGGTCTGTGAGAGCTTTTTGTAGACCTTGCAACCCGACAGTTGGGAAGGTTTCTTCTGAGTAGTTAAGAGCGATCGCAGCCAGGGCTTTAGCACAGCTAGCTCGTACGGTGTTATTTTCACTAGTTGTTAAGGTTTCTGCCAATATCGGTACAGCATCAAGACCAATCACACCTAGGGTTTGTACTGCTGCTCGCCGATAAACCACATCCTCATTATCCAAAATTGCCATCAACTCAGGAATAGTATTCTCGGTGCGCTCTGCTGCAATTTGCCGCATGGCTCTTTGTCGGAGTTTAGGATTTTTATTTTTTAATTGTTGATATAACTCTTCTGTAGACATTAGTAGATATCAATATATAGCTTTTTTAACTGGGTGAGGTACAAAATTTTTGATTTTAGGGAACAGGGAAAAATCTGGTGCACCTCATAAATATGAAAAATAATAGACCAAGATTAGTAGACATCAGGAGCTTCAAGCACAATAACTAAGGGGTTCCTAGGAAAGTGCTGAACCTGCTTCAGGCACAGAACTTTCCTAAGATCCCCATTTAGTCCAAAGTACTAGAGGCAGCTAATCACTACAGACAGTGGATAGCGATAATTCTATGACATGGAGTTGATTACATAATCAAGATAAATGCGGTATTCAACCAAGGCTTGGGCAGACATATCACGAGGAGCGCAGCCACGATCCCGGAGGAAGGTCAAACCAGTAACATAGGTAGCTGCATCGATACCTAAAGCTTTGTATACTTCACGAGCGCCAGCAATACCCCACTCATCCAGAGGACCAGTACCACCGACTACTAAGCAATAGTTGATCAAACGCAGGTAGTGAACGATGTCACGCTTACACTTTTCTTTCTGAGTACCTGCATCTATGTCCCGACCACTACCGTTAGGGAACTTTTGATAGATAGCATCAACGGCTTCTTGAGCTACAGCATCGTAGTTACCTGCTAACTTATCAGCAGCTTCCATACGAGCAGCAGAACGTTGTAAGCTACCTTGAACTGATTCTAGGTCAGAAGCGCTAGGAAACCGACCTGCTAGGTCAGCGGAAGCAACAACAGTGGTTAACACTGATTTCATAATATATGATATCTCCTGTCTTAAATTGATTTCGGCAAAAAGTCAGTGTAATTTAAATTTTCCTGAGCAGGGAGACTAGCTAATAGCACTGCCGACTGCATCGAAGTAGCTACCAACTTCTGCAGCCAAAGAAGCACAATCACCACTAGTAACAGACTCTGTGCGTTGAGATGCAGTGTTGTTAACAAAAGCCACAGCAGCAGCCTTCATGATCGCAACAGCCCGGGTAGTATTACCAGTGGGGACACCCAAAGCAGCGTAGGTTTCCTTAAGACCATTCAAGCAGCGGTCAGTTAGTACAGAACTATCTCCGCTCAAAAGGGCATAGCACACATAACGCAATATGATTTCGCCATCACGTAGACAAGCAGCCATCTTGCGGTTGGTGTAAACACCGCCACCAGGAGCAGTTAAACCAGGGCTTTCGCAAACGATACCAGCAACCGCATCGGTAACGATACAGCTAGCATTGCTGGATATAAAATTCACAGCATCAAGGCGCTTGTTGCCCTCAGCAATAAATCCCTTCAGAGCGTTTAAATCATCACCGCCAACAAATCCACCTTTGGCATCGGCAGCAACTACGGCTTTTGAAAAAGCGTCTAGCATTAAAATCTCCTTATCAATAACAAGGACTTAATTAAAATTAATATTGGTCTTGTCGTTTATGAATTGACTAACCAATTGAGACGATAAAAGCTGTTTGACACTCTAGTCCCATTTATGAGAAACAAAGCAACAAAACATTACAAAAATTTCCTTCTATCGGTCTAATTGTATAGTTTTGTATCAATTAACATTGAGCTGTTTGGTTAAGTGCTAAAAAGTATCGCCAAGACCACTCATCCTAATGGCTAATGACTAGTAACTGCTTTAGTAACTGCTTTCGATCGAATCAACCAATCTGAATCATTACCTGCCAGATCTTCAGCACTGGTATCCCCTAACTGCTCTAATGCGATTAAACTGGCATATTTCAAGTCAAAAATCTTGGTATTGAGGTTATCTTTGAGTAAGGGAATTGCCCGTTTATCCCCTAAATTCCCCAAGGCAATGGCAGCAGCAGCACGGGATTTCTGAAACTGCGGTGCTTTATTGTGTAGGGCTTCCACTATCAAATTGTAGGCATCGGTGTATTTCAGCCAACCTAAGAGTTTGACAACATGGTAGTGAGCACCATAATCGTTATGGCCTTTGTCAGCATAGGTAGCAAGTAGGGCGTCAGAAACAGTTTCTGGAGATAACTTGAGCAGAGTCTTACTGGCTAGATAACACCGCCCAAAATCTGTATGGTATAGCTCGTTAATCAAGAAGTCTAAAGTTGGCATTTGGTCATATTCATGAACCAGCTCTAGGTGATCAGGATGATCACGAATTACTTGATCGAGTGATGGTTCGATATCCTCAAAGGTGATATCACCGGCTGGCAATCCAGCTTCTGCCAAGAGGCGAATTCCTCGTATTCGGAAGACCATGGAAATGGGACAGGTGGCAATTTTAGGAATTCCTTGGTAGTATCGGGCATCAATCAGGTCTTGTATACAGGCTCGTCGGGCATTGACACTAGAGTGTTCTAGAAATGCCATCACTTTGTGCATTTCGGTGGTATCCCCAGTGAATCGACAAATCGTTGCGATCGCAGCACTGGCTATGGGTTCATTATCAGATTTAGTAAAAGTCTTAATCCTTTCGAGGGCTGGTTTATAGTCTAGTGCCGCCAGAGTTTGGATAATTACCCGATAAGTCTGACCTGGTTTGTCGAGCAGCTGGGCTATTTCTTCTAGAATTTCGGAATCTTGAGTGCCAATTTCCCCAATTGCCCAGACAGCATTTTCCACGGTGTAACAATCCTCATCCCCTAGACATGAGCGAATAATGGCTAGGGCTACAGAGGCTTTCAGACGACCTAAACTTTCTACTGCCTTGCGTCGAGCGATACGATGGTACATTTCTGAGTTTTGGTCTTGCACCGTTTCGATCAGGGCATTGATTGACCGCTCGGTGGGAAAGTTAATTAAATGGGATGCAGCCAGATAGCGATCAGATTGGTCTTCCAGCTGGTCTAAGGGAGTCTTTAAAAGTGCGATCGCTTGATCTTCGGTCAAATTAAATATATTGGCAAAACGTTTATCCATCAGTTATTTAGTAGTGATTTAGCAATTAATAATAGGACTTACGAAGTTTAGTTAGTTTTACACCCTAACTCCCCAAAACAATCAGGGGACTCTTCGACGGTACTCAACCAATTCAGGCAAAGCAACGTACTAAGAGTCCCCAACTGCTGATCGAAATTTTAGTCAATCAGCGACGGATTTTCACCGTGATATCCTTAGGACAAGGAGTTGATTACATAGTCCAGGTAACCTTTGTACTCAACTAAAGCTTGAGCAGACATGTCACGAGGAGCACAACCGCGATCGCGAGTGAACTCAAGAGCTGCTACATAAGGAGCAGTAGGTAGGTTCAAAGAACGGTAAACTTCACGCTGACCAGCAATACCCCACTCATCTAGAGGACCAGTACCACCAACAACTAAGCAGTAGTTGATCAAGCGTAGGTAGTGACCAAGATCGCGGTAGCACTTGTCAATTTTGACTTGAGAATCCCCAGCTTCACCAGCTTCTTTTAGGTAAGGATACTTCTTAAAGCAAGCATCACCAGCTTCTTTGGTTACTTTATCAATGCCTTCTGCTAGCTTTTCAGCAGCTTCCATACGAGCAGCAGCCCGTTGTAGGCTACCTTGAACGGACTCAAGGTCAGAGCTGCTAGGAAAACGGCCTGCAGCATCGGCAGCAGTAACAACTGTGCTTATAACTGATTTCATTTTTATATATCTCCTGAATGGGTTTTGACAAAGGTTAGACTTAGCTTTTGACTTACCCAGCTCACTTTAGCAGGAGCTTGGTTATCTTAGGCAAAAGAGAAAGACTAGCTGATAGCAGCAACTACTGCATCGAAGTAACCACCAGCTTCAGACGCTAATGAGGAGCAATCGCCGGAAACAGTTTCAAACTTGCGCTGGCTTGCGGTGTTGTTAATGAAAGCAACTGCAGCAGCTTTCATGATATTTACAGCACGAGCAGTGGAGGTAGTGGGTACACCTAGAGCGCTGTAGGTTTCTTTCAGACCATTCAGGCAGCGGTCGCTGAGTACAGAAGCATCACCAGCCAACAGAGCATAGGTCACGTAGCGGAGGATGATTTCACCATCACGCAAGCAAGCAGCCATGCGGCGGTTGGGGTAGCAGTTACCACCAGCTTGAATTAAACCAGTGTTTTCGCAAATCATTCCGGAAACAGCGTCGGAAACGATGCAGCTGGCTTCGCTAGCGATGCTGTTTACAGCATCAAGGCGCTTATTACCATCAGCAATAAAAGTTTTTAGAGCAGCCAGGTCTCCAGCACCGAGACATGCGGTTTTGCTATCTGCTGTAACTACAGCTCTGGAAAAAGCGTCAAGCATTGATATCTCCTTAAATTAAAGGTACTTAACTAGTTTGCTATCTTGCTGGTTATTTATTTTTGACCAGCTCAATATGAACATTAGAGGATAATCGGAACCGCAGTCTCATTTATTAACAACAAAGTAATAATTTGTAATATTCGTTACAAGGTCACCAGTCGATCACACTATACTTTGTGGCAGTTGTCGGGCACAGGGAACAGGGCATAGGGAACAGTCGAGAAGAATTGACGCAAACACTATCAGAAAAGTACTTTTACAAGAGGTCTACTGGAGTCGGTTAACCGACTCGGCAGCTATACACAAAACTTAATAATTGCATGTACTTAGCTGTGAGCACAAGTTGGTTTCCATTTAAATCTTATGATTATGACAGCAGGGAACCAGGGAGAAAAAAGTTTTGTCTGGATATCGTAAGTTTGGGCAATTATCTGGATGTGATATAAGAACTGCCACTAGACCTAGGTGTGGAAATTAGGTTTTCAGCTTACGTGGGGTAAGGCTTTGGTGAATTTTTTTCACTTCTGTTGTCTACGCTTCAAGCGTCTACTGTTCACGATTGAAATAGGGCTATATATATAGCGTTTCTCATCGCTATGAGGTTCACAGGATTTTTTCCCACTTCGGAAGTTCCCTCTTTTGACTTCCTTACTCCCAGGGAGTGCGCGTTCACCCTGAACTTTGAAAAAGCGCGGGGTCGCATCGCTTCCTACGATTCCCTACTCCCTACTCCCGCGCAACCCACGACGAAAGTACCTCAACCAATTGGTAAGCATTAAGCTATCAGCTAATGCGCTACGCGCAGGCTAATTGATACCAAATCCGCTTGCCACACCACCTTTATAAAAAATCGACCAAATCCTTTTATTCGAGGAATCTATAGCTGTTTGGATAAGGGGGGTATGGGAACAGGATTTGGTATGAGTTGCTCAAGGCCTTTGGCCACGCTACGGGAACAGCTATCAGCCATTGGCTGATAGCTGACTACTGACTACTGACGGCTGATAGCTTACCTATAAACTGGTTTAGTGAGTGAATTTTTCACGAACGTTCATCAAATCTAGTGCGGAAGCTCCCGTATTTTATCCAGTATTGTTTTAGATCATGATGAGGTGTATGTAAACTCGCTTTAGCTTGATACAAAATAACTTGGCGATGGGAGCCTATCCAAATTTTTTTAATGGGTTTAACCGATATTACACTTCCTCCGAGACTCTCGACACATTCGGAGAATCGTTCAAGGGTTGTATATTCTACCGTCTCAAAGATAAAAAAGTGACCCGAGCAGATCAAATGTCTGCTCCTAATCCAGCACTGCATCTTTTTTTGAGCTCTTGGCGGTAGCATTAGCTGTACACAAATCATCCTCAACTCTAATGATAATTAAGATTTTATGATAGTGGTTTTATAACAAAGGGAGTAGGGAGTAGGGAGTAGGGAGTAGGGAGTAGGAACAAAAATCCTCATAATTACTACATTGAACCCTATAGGTTTTAGGTTTTAGGAATACCTAATAATCACTTTTCAAAAAAAGTGGTTATTTTGAGTAGTCTAGATTAAACTATTTTACCTACCCTAATTCACTTAGTATTTGTTAGTATTTTTTTGTTGGTTTTTGTGCTACAAGCTAATTCTTGATTGCTAATCACTAGGCAATATAAATCGGCGCTACAAATCCGGTAATTCGTCAGCAAAACTTTGCCGTTTCTCAAATCGTAAATGACCAGCTGCTGATCCCCATACGTGCTCATGAGTATTGACATCCATACCCTGATCTAGGCTTATCCAAGTGCTTTCAGTCAGTTCCACATCACTGACCAGATAGGTTTTACGCCCATTACGTTGGATGAAACACTGGCAACCGGGTTCTACACTGCCGCGAAACATGTCACCCTCTCGCCAGAAAATCATTGAACAGTTGTAGCGACGTTCTATAGCATCAGGGGTGATCGTTTTGAGAATATCTAGCTCTCGCGCTGCCCCGGCATAAAGAATTGGATCGTTAAGGCTGTAATTTTCTATATAACTATGATCACCTTTATCAATCAGGCGATGGACTCCCTGACGGTAGGGACTCCAAAGATCATAGTCATAGACTTGCTCAGAGTAGAAACCAATACCCGAAAAGAAATCAAAGGGTAAGGGGCGAAAGAAAACATGAATGTGAGCGTAAAGCTGAGGATTATCAATCGCTTGTTTTTGGTTACTAAAATCTCCAGCCATCCAACTAGCTAGAGTTAGTAAGTTAGTAGTATTTTTATCGTTATGAGTAGATAACATTCCTGTATTAATCTAATGAAAACCTAGGGTTAAAAAAGATTTAAAAAAAACTAACTTATGACCTTAACGGTTTAACCGGGTCACTTTCACCTCGATTGGGATAGGTCACGGATTTCCGAAGAAAACGAAGCTGTAGTCACCCCTTGACCAGAACTGGTTTTAATCAGGGAAACTCGAAAACGTAGATTTGGTGTGGCAAACCAAATCCGTTCTTCAGCAGCTGCTCGGTCATACTCCGTTAACAACGTGAAGGTACCATCTTCAGTCAGGTGATAGTTGCCCACTGCTGCAATTGTCTCGGCATAGCCTTGCTCTCTGAGGAGTTTTCCGCGATCGGGATTTTCAGGATCGGGGATAGGGACTAGAACGCAACTCCCGGACTGGATGTCCTCTTCATCCCAATCTGATTCACCTTCCCAACTCATGCGAAAGGGATGCAAGGCAGTTGTGGGATCAATATCGTATAGTTTGCAAATGTCAATCACACCTGAGTCATCAGCCTCAAGGGCAACGATATCAATAGTCGAGCGTATTTCTTCAAAGTGACTAAACGCTAAGTGATGACCACTGCGTTGCGATCGCCAACGTCCAATAGAACGTTCTATAAATTCAGTAAGCTCCATCTGCTATGTGTAGTTTAATTTAAAAAAGTTAACAATTTTGTTTGCGTATAGCAGCTGAATGCTCAGCTCAATGGTGTTGTACGTTACGCAAACCTAGTAAATTAGAGCCTTTACCCGGATTTACACCTTCATTTATACACCGTGGCTCCAATCCTTACAACATTAGTAATTGTAAACTTTTGTGACAGTTATGTGTGAATACCAGAACTAGTATCAACGGAAACATTCAATTTAACTATTTATAGTTAACTGAGAATAGGGCTTATAGCAGTTATCATAATCATGACGTACACAGGATTTGTTTCCCATTCCCTATTCCCGTTTTCCCGACTCCCAACTCCCAAAATTAAAGAAATGCTATGCTAATTATCAAGCTTTTTGTTCCACCCCAAAGCCCACTAGAACCACCTTTTCTAGGGGTTGACTTTCTGGAGGACGCTGGTAATTAATAATTTTGCGGATTCTTAAGTTGGGATTGATCAGGGTAATGGAATCAACAGATACCACACGAGTATAGTAGGTGGTCATCAAAAGTTCTAGTTTATTGGTATCGAAGCTAAAATGAGCGACTTTAGGTTTAACTTCTTCGTACGCGCGATCGCGTAAATAATCTCCCTCTAGAATCATTGATTCTTGCACTTGAGGAACAAAAAGCATATTCAGTTGTTGAGACACCCGTGTACCTTTTTCAGAAACTGTTTCGAAACCAAGATGATAACCACACAGGTCATTGATATTGGGTAAGTCAGGTTGCTGATTATCCATCAACACCTTAGTTTTAAGGGGAGAAGACAGGGGTTCAATGGTAAATTGTGTACGGGATCGCTCTACCTGCTGGTGAGTCAGATCGTGATAGCTACGTTGTGCGACCCAGGTTCCAACACAGCAATCAAAGAAGTATTTAAATTTGGCTATAGACATTGCTTTATTAATTTAAATAATTCGAAATTTTGAGTTAATTAAATAGTAAGCATTCAGCGCTCAGCCGTCAGCCATGAGCCATTACCCTAGCGTGAGCGTTGGCCTCAAGCTATTAGCTGAACCTTACATTAAATATCATTACTATATCGTTTAAATTTTATAGTTTATAGTTATTTTTATGATTGATTGGTTTAGCTAAATTGTTTCAATTGATTAATTAAATGATCGAAATAATCTGCTATGGTGTCTGGTTCAGATAATCGCTTTAAACTAGCAGCCTTTATCTCTTCTAATCCTGATACCATGGCGGGGATTGGGACTTGCATTTCTTTGTACAACAAGTTCATATAGTGCAGTCCTTCAGCACTGGTAAAGTCGGTGCTACTGCCAGCAATTCCATAGGTAATACAGCGGAGGAAATGCCAAAAATCTCGCCAACAGGCTTCTGCTCGTGGGGCGGGATGAAGACTACCCCCTGGTTTAGTAATATCAGGATATTGAGCCAATACGATTTCCCGGGCTTCGGAAACAATATCAGAAGCGTTATCCCGCAAAAATTTGGCTGTATTGATTAAGGGTTCCGTATCTGGTGAACATGCTTTAATCTGGTGCAAATCATCATCGGTAAGATAGCGACGGTGATCATCAGCTGCCTGAAAATGCTGGATAATCTCTGGGGGATAGGAGTCTTGCCAATTGGCAAAGCTGACAATTCTGGCTTTGGTAATTAGTTCTTTGATATAGTCGCTTAATTGAGCAGTCATGGTTGATTGTTGTTAAAGGTTGAACGCGCACGCGTGGCCTTTTGGCTAAGGTTGACCTTACCATCTCATCAACGCAACGGTTAACAAAAACAAAAACTATAAAGTGAACTAGCCTGAGCTACTAGGGTAAGCTACGGCTAGTTCACTTCACAGCAGTATACTCAATTATGATAATCTTTGATTAAAGGTATTAAGAAATGTAAAAAAAGCTGGCTCTGTAGTGCTATGGACATCCGTGAAATCGAAATCTCTCTCAAAAGTCCAAATGCTCAGGATCGCCTCAGGGCACTTACTGCTTTGAGAGAGTATGGTTCAGATGTAGCTGTTCCGCTACTTACAAGTAAACTCAAAGACCCAGAGTTTTTAGTGCGCTCCTTTGTGGCCATGGGACTGGGGAATAAACGGAGTGACGAGTCCTATGCTGCCTTGTTAAATTTGATGCAATTTGATACAGATCCCAATGTAAGGGCAGAAGCTTCCAATTCCCTGTCTAAGTATGGAGATGTGTCAATATCTCATCTGGTCACTACCTTTCAACAGGATGATCACTGGCTGGTGCGTCGTAGTATTCTTGCTGCTTTGGTGGAAATGTCTTGTCCAGAAGAACTCTATACTATTTGTATTTGCGGCTTAGCAGGGGAAGATCCAACTGTCCGAGAAGCAGGAATTGATGCCCTAGGTTTACTGGCTGGTACTGTTAAGGAAACTGAGGCATTGCAGCAAATTTTGGCTCTGAAAGATGCACAATGGTGGCGTGTTCGGATGCATGTTGCCCGTGCCCTAAAACGATTTAATTCCCCCGATGCTAAAGCGGTATTGGGAGAACTGATGAAGGATCAAGAGCATCGGGTGGTAGCTGCTGCTTTAGATAGTTCTCTCTAGAGCATTGGTTTGGTGAACAGAGTAAGTATCCAACCAATCTACTATCTTTAGAATGTAACTCGGTATCACAAGGAGTGGGGCTCGTGATGAGTTCTCAAAATTGGTTGTATGCCATGCTTAATCAACAGCCGTATTATATGGATTGGATAATACAGGAAAGCCAGCACTCTAGGCAGAGAGAGTAACGCCCAATCCGCTTCGTTGGGCATGACGGTAACAAACAAACTGTTTTTTAGCCAATGGAGACAGTACATCACTCTGTCATGGAGACGCTCTCTCATGCTGAAGTAGAAGCGATGATTGTAGCACAAGAAAAAAGCCCAAAAGCCTTTTGCTTCTGAGAGCTGAGGGCCGACTTCAAGGTCACGGAAAAGCTGTGCTCGTACTTGGATAGCGAGGGATTGGGAGACTGGTTGGCCTTGCAATTTATTTAAGACTATCTGTGGCAAGGTGACTCCCAGCAAATCCCTGACTAGGCAAAGGTCAAGCAAGAGCATACGTTCACAACCAAGCTTTTCAGCTTCTGCCAGTACTCTGCGCCAATCTAACTGGGGATGAGTACGCAGTAGTTGAGCAACATCGCATAACTGAGCCAGACGTACACTCCAGTGACAACAGTCTTTGCCCAATTGCACACAGAGAATTAACAGCATCTGTTCTGGGGAGATAGTAGAGACTATCTTACCAGCAAGAGATAGAGGCTGAAGATGCGATCGCAAATACTCAAAATCTAATGGCAAACAGAATAAATCGGGTACAATCCCCTCGTGAAGGTCAATACAGACTCGACTCTTTTTATCCACAAAGTGATACTCCCAGCCTAGGTCTTTTTGCAATTCATACCCTTGAGACAGGAGTAATTCTTTAACTCTGGGGATGTCTTGGTGATCAACCAGGATGTCTAAGTCACCAAACTGCCGCAGCCCCACATTGCCGTAAACTGAAACGGCAAGGGTAGCCCCTTTGAAGGGGATAGCAGAAATGCCGTGTGTCTCTAGAAGAGTCAGGAGCTTGAGTAGTTTCTCAGTTAGAAATGTGTTGTGTACAACTAAGTGCTGGAAATAATTTCGGAGTTGTTTGAGGATGTTCTGGGGAACCAGGTCTGGGCAGGTATTTTTGAGACTATGGTAAAGCAGCGGTAAGACTTTCTGACGGCGAGCTGTTTTGAGCAGATAAGTCCAGTCGATGTCTTGCTCAAGCAGTAAACCTTTGATAGACTTAGCAGTCGCTTCGTCGATGCTGGTTCGGACACAGTAGAGGAGTAACTGGAGTTCTGGTTTAGTGTGGAATTCTCGGTTAGTTATCGATACTGATGCTATAGTAGTTAATGGGGTTAAAGTCATCATCCAAGGTTGATATAAAAACTCGCGCTGTAGAAACCGCCATTATGCATGTGGCGGATATAATGGCACTTAAGACTTTAATTTTCCCTTTAAAATGGGAAAATCAGCGAATTACGGCTCAACGGTAATTAATTAAAATAATCTATTCAGTAATTGATTACTATTTACTTACTACTTACAGAAAAAACTGGGGTTTTCAGTACATTTGACTGGTGAGGCGTGCAAAGTTTTGATGAAGTACCTTGCCATATAACACAATAAGGATTAGCTTTTAAGTAATCCCTATTGACTGGCAGCGCTTTCCTTGCTAACGCTTTGACAGAATGGCAAGGAAAGCTTCCCCTTAGGTAGATTTAGGTTCCTTAGCCAGGCATAGGTTAGGTTAGGCAGAGGTTAGATCAGACGAATGTTAACGATTATTTCTTTGTCTGGGAGAAATGAGACAGGAAGTATCGCAATCCTCTATCCTCAGTAAGGGTTTTACTATGTATACGAGCAATATAAATGTATCAGCCTTTCCTGGACTATCTGGAAAAAGAGCTATTTAAGCGGTTTGATTTAAGCAGTCAACCGATTCCCCCAGGCTTAGAACGCCAGGTAAGCGATCGCGCCAAACATCGGGCAATTATTCAAAGCTGGTGTTACCAATGCCCAGAATTGCGGAAGATTCGCTATACCTACATGGATGTTGGACCAGTCTCCCAAGTGTTTAACAGTGTGATGTATCCTAGTCACTGTTACGATCTCCCTTTGCTAGGGATTGACTTCTTAGCCTTTGGGAAAAAGAAGATCCTGGTGGTTCTAGACTTTCAGCCATTGTTCAGGGATGAAGCGTATCAGGAAAAATACATAGAACCGATGCGAGTCATTCGCGATCGCTATCAGGACTTGGCACAAAACTTAGAAATGAAGTTTTACGATGCTAACCAATACTTCTCTAAGTATCTACTGTTTGCCAAAATCGATTCCCTAGAGACAGTAAAAACGGAAGTCTTTGAAGCTTACAAAGACTACTTGGCGTTATATTGGCAAATGGTGGAACAAGCTGAGCCTCTAACTGATCCAGAAGATATTCAGCGCATTCTTAAAGCACAAAAAGACTACGACCAGTATAGTGCCGACAGAGACCCAGCCCATGGTCTGTTCAGCAGCTACTTTGGTTCCGAGTGGGCAGAGCGATTCTTATATGAGTTCTTATTTGAAGATGCCATGCCTTTAGCCGTTAGTCAAAGCCAAAAATGACTCTCTATCAGCCGTTTCTAGACTACGCGATCGCATATCTAAAAGAGCGCCTTGATCTACAGCCTTATCCCATTCCCCCTGGGTTTGAAAGCAAATTCGCAACAGTGGGTAAAGGTAAAAAGCAGCAAGATGTCCTGACCACCAGTTATGCCTTTGCTGCCCCCAAAATCAGACAAATTCGAGCTGCTCATGTCCAGGGGGGAGCAGCATTACAGGTACTCAATTTTGTGATATTCCCCCACCTCAACTATGACCTGCCCTTCTTCGGGGCTGACTTAGTGACTTTACCTGGTGGACATCTGATTGCCTTAGATATGCAGCCCCTGTTCCGGGATGATCCAGCCTATCAAGCTCGTTACACCGAACCTATCCTACCGATTTTCAAAGCCCATCAACAGCATTTACCTTGGGGAGGAGACTTTCCTGAGGAAGCAACACCGTTCTTTTCCCCAGCTTTCCTGTGGACACGCCCTAAGGAAACCGACGTAGTCGAAAATCGGGTGTTTGCTGCGTTCAAGGACTATCTGACAGCTTACTTGGATTTTGTGGATCAGGCAGAAGTAATTACTGATTCCCAGAATCTCAAAGCCATTAAGGAAGCTCAACTGCGTTATCTGGGTTATCGTGCTGAAAAAGACCCAGCTCGTGGTATGTTTCAGAGATTTTATGGCAGTGAATGGACTGAGGAGTACATCCACGGTTTCTTGTTTGACCTAGAGCGGAAGCTGGCACAAGTTTAAGCGTAGGATTTTAAAACTTAACCTCAGTTCGATGTAAGAAAGTGGTTAGTTTTTTCAGGAGTCAGGAGTCAGGAGTCAGAAGTTAGGACAAGACTACAGAATTGATGGGAATAATACAGAATTTTATTGTTGATAAAATTCTGATTAATTGCCAATTAACTGGCAATTAATATATCTTAACTCCATTTATGATGACTCGATGCTCCTGACTCGATCCTCCTAAATTTTAGAGCCTTTAATTAAAGGTGCAAGATCTTAGCCTTTCCCCTAGCCGCGATCGCCAAACAGTAACAGTAGCCATAAAAAATTTTTTTTGATATATCTCAAATCCTTGTATTGATGCAGCCCCTCCCCACTCGCCCTTTGCATCAACACAAGATTATTTTAATGCACGAAAGCTCACTTAATACTTAATACTTAATAGGTCGCTAAAATTAAAAATTATGTCTTTTAATTAAGAACCTTTAAAAAAGTTAGGCTTGTATGAACTTAATCCCCTAATCTGTGATTGTGACTGAGGTTTACGATCATAGAGGTGATTAATGACAATTCCTTTGTTAAAGTATCCGCCCTCAAGCCAAAATCAGCGCGTCGCTGGATATGAGGTGCCTGGAGATGAGCAGCCGAAACTGTACACTACAGCTAATCTGCTCTCTCCATCGGAAATGGATCAGTTGATTAGGTCAGCCTATAGTCAGATTTTTAATGAACAACAGATTCTAAAAAGCAACCGCCAAACCTTTTTAGAATCACAGCTGAGGTTTGGTCAAATCACGGTGCGCGATTTCATTCGTGGTCTAGCAACATCTGAAACTTTTTGGCAGCGCAATTATCAGACCAACAACAACTACCGTTTTGTCCAGATGTGTGTACAACGCATCTTGGGGCGTGATGTCTACAGCGAGCGGGAGAAGTTAGCTTGGTCAATAGTTCTAGCTACTAATGGGTTACAAAACTTTATTGATGCTCTGATCGATAGCGACGAGTATCTGGAAAACTTTGGTGATCACACCGTGCCTTATCAGCGGCGGCGGATCATACCCCAGCGTACTCAAGGGGATCTACCCTTTGCCCGGATGCCTCGTTATGGGGAAGACTACCGCACCCAACTGCAACAGCTGGGTTATTTCAAATACCAACCAATTGGTTTCAAAACCTATTATCCTCCTGCCTCAGTGCGCTTTGTAGCAGGAGTACTCACTAAGGCAGGGGCTGTAGTCTTACTTGGGGGAACAACTGCGATCGCCTTAGCCGCCTGGGGTATTATCAGTCTGTAGCTGTGAGTGTAGGTTTGATAAGAAATGTTACTAACCTGCTAACGGCTAGACCAATTAGTTAGAGTGAACAGTTGACCTGTGTCTTGACCAGGAAGTAACCAACCAAGAGGCTTCCAGCACCAAGGTGGAGCCAATCCACAGGGTAGCCATGGTAAGCCAGTTCTGATCTGCCGTTGCAATCAGACCTAAAAAAATCTTAAACTCTTAACAAGATGTAACGAATAAAGGCTCGACATCATTGTATAAAAGTTACCTGAAGGGTAAATAGTGACAGGGGAAAGCCAACCAACCGGTTGACACACAGCATTCCTAGGTCTCTCACCAAAACGTGAAGTTTTGTAATTTTTCTTAACGATCCGTTTTGCACCCAACTCATGGGACAAAGACTAGGACAAAGACGAAGATACAGAGATAGGAGTATTAGCTGTGGCTGGAGCATGTTCTATCCCCTTCCAGGCTGCTTGATTTAGTTTGATTCAGTCTGAGTCTGTTTAACTGAAGCCCGTTTTGAAACAAAACCAACTAACGTAGGAGATTCCGTCAATGTTTGATGCGTTTACTAAGCTTGTTTCGCAGGCTGATGCCCAAGGTCAATACATTAGTGCTGAGCAACTAAGTGCTCTTAGCGCTATGGTGGCTGACAGCAACAAGCGGATGGATGCAGTAAACCGTATTACCAGCAACTCTTCCACCATTGTGGCTAACGCGGCTCGCTCCCTGTTTGCTGAGCAACCCCAGTTAATCAATCCTGGTGGAAATGCCTACACCAGCCGTCGGATGGCTGCTTGCTTACGCGATATGGAAATCATCCTGCGCTATGTGACTTACGCCATTTTTGCTGGTGATGCTAGTGTACTGGAAGACCGCTGCCTAAATGGTCTACGGGAAACCTACCTAGCTCTGGGAACTCCTGGGGCTTCCGTAGCAGTGGGTGTAGAAAAAATGAAGGATGCTGCGATTGCGATCGCTAACGACACCAATGGCATCACCCCTGGTGATTGCAGCTCTCTGATGGCTGAAATTTCCAGCTACTTCGACAAGGCAGCTGGTGCTGTTGCCTAAAAAACTGAAGGCATATCACTTGCTGTCTAACTATCACAACTTCAAACGTTTTTGAAAACTTGACAAAATATTAGGGAGATACCTAGACCATGAAAACCCCGCTTACAGAAGCCGTTGCTGCTGCTGACGCTCAAGGTCGTTTTTTAAGTAATACAGAAATCCAGACTGCCTTCGGTCGATTCCAGCGGGCTACAGCTTGCTTAGAAGCAGCAAAAGCTTTGACTGCTAAAGCGTCTAGCTTGACTGACGGTGCAGCCCAAGCGGTGTATAATAAATTCCCTTACACCACTAGCATGCCTGGACCAACCTACGCATCTGACGCTACAGGTAAGGCAAAATGCTCCCGTGATATCGGTTACTACCTTCGTATGGTGACTTACTGCCTAGTTGCTGGTGGTACCGGACCGATGGATGAGTACTTGATTGCTGGTTTAGATGAAATCAACCGTACCTTCGAGCTGTCTCCAAGCTGGTACATCGAAGCCCTCAAGTACATCAAGGCTAACCATGGTTTAAGTGGTCAGCCTGCTACTGAGGCAAATAACTACATTGACTACGCTATTAACGCCCTGAGCTAATTGCTCTTTTGGCCTGGAAAGGTCAGCAGGTGTTAGCAAGAACTAGCTTCTGCTGACCTTTCCGGGCATTGTTTTATATATGTAGTTTGTCTATGTAGCTTGTCTATCTAGGAAGGATGAATTACCTAAGTTGGATGTAACAAATTGGCAGTTTTTTTGAGGAGACAGGAAATTTAATTGAGTCTTATCCTCCCTGATCAAAAAAGTAATTAAAATGAAACTTAATACGTTTAAATTAAGAAGTTTAAATGTTGCAGCCTAGTCTTGAAAATTATGTTGAGACTGATAACTCTGAGTCATTAACTGTAGAGCAAGCGATCGCAAATCTAAAAGGCAACGACCAGGGGCTTCGCTATTATGCAGCATGGTGGCTAGGAAAGTTCCGAGTCCGGGAACCACTGGCGATTGATGCCCTAATTGCTGCCCTAGAGGATCAGGAGAACCAGACAGAATTAGGAGGATATCCTCTGCGCCGAAATGCCGCCAGGGCATTGGGCAAACTAGGAGACCATCGAGCTGTGCCTGCGCTGATTGATTGTTTAGACTGCCCGGATTTTTATGTTAGGGAAGCAGCGGTACAATCTTTAGCGATGTTAGAAGATAGTACCTGTATTCCCAAGCTGATCAAACTCCTAGACGGAGGTTTAGAAGCAGCCCAGCCTATACCCGGATGTCCCCACCTCGCCCAACCCTACAATGCCATCATCGAAGCTTTGGGGGATCTTGGTGTAACTGAAGCCATTGACCTGATTGAAATATTCCTAGAGCATCCCAACGAGTTGGAACAGTATGCTGCCGCAAGGGCAATGTACCAGCTAACTCAAAACCCTACTTATGCTGAACGTTTAATCAAAGCTTTGAGTGCTAATCAAGTGCAACTGAGGCGAGGAGCTCTTTCCGATCTAGGCGCAATTGGTTATTTACCAGCAGCCGATGCGATCGCTAAGACCTGGGCAGAAAATAGTCTCAGGTTAATCGCGCTTAAAGGAATTTTAGAGCATTACTTAGAAAGCGATACCACTGATGATTGCCACCTATCAGAGACGGCAATTAGAATTATAAACTTGATGGATGGTCTTCTATGAAGTGTGAAGTTTAAAGGATTAAGAATGAATGATTAAGGATCGAGTTTTAAGAATCAAATATCAATTGGGTGCGGCTCTTATAGAAAGACGATAGAATGGGGAAGAGTTTTTTAGCACAA
>WTKN01000100.1 GCA_011524395.1 Moorena sp. SS36440bin_2 | reverse complement strand
ATTCTTAATTCTCAATTCTTAATTCTTAATTCTTAATTCTCAATTCTCAATTCTTAATTCTTAATTCTTAATTCAACTTGTCTTATTCCCAAGAAACTCTACCAAGGGCTTAAATACACTGACTAATTCCGGACGTGCTGCAACTAGAGTCGGAAAAGACCGCTGACCGTAATCTTGGCCTATTTCTAAGGGGAAAATTGCCTGAGAATCTAGGGGTACCCAAACTGCCCCAGCTGCGTGAATAATCACCCAAGCTCCAGCAAAATCCCAAATTTTCGGGGTGGCTTCCACTCCTCCTAAGGTAACACCGTTGGCAGTGGCGAGAAAGTTGTAACTGGCAACCCCTAGCATCCGAATTTTGCAGGGGAAGGGTTGCTTCATTACTGAGGTACTACGGGCGCACAGGTTGAAAAAGTGGTTTTGGCTTGGGGAATCTTGGCTGCTGTGGATGGGACGTCCATTGAGAAAAGCACCGTTTTCTACACCTTTGAGGTCTGATTTCCCCAGCCAAAAACCATGAAAGGATTGCTGGACAGGAGCAAAATGAATATAACCAAACACTGGAGTGCCCTGATACAACAAGCCTAAGGACACCCCCCACAGGGGAATTCCTCTAGTAAAGTTGGTGGTGCCATCAAGAGGGTCAATAATCCAGCACCATTCAGACTCAGGAAATTGGTGGGATGCTTCTTCGCTCAGTACGCCGTGGCTAGGGAAATGAGATGCGATCGCATCTCTAATTTCTTGATCTGCCCACCTGTCCGCCTGGGTCACTAACGTACCATCGGCTTTTTCGGACCCTTGTACCTGACCAAAGTCTTTAAGGTGCCGATTACCGACACGGTTTGTGGTGTCCTTGGCAAAGTTGAGAATATCTGTCCAAAAATCATTCATATCTTGTCCGGTGGTGCGCAGTACCGGAAATGATATCATAGTGCAGTTATCTAGTAAAAAACACCTATCTGCCTGAGTTTATTGGGTTAGTTTTTGGTTTGTGTAGCTCTAGACAATCGGGATGTGAGTATAGCGTTTTCCATAGTTATGAGGTACACAATATTTTTTACCTGTTCCCTGTTCCCTCCTCCCTAATAACTACTAACTAAAACCCAGAAGGAAAGTACCTCACCCAATTTATAAATACTATATGGACTTATTCGGTAGTAATCGGCAAGACTTAGCAATACACAAGTGGCAACATCAGTTAGATCAGTTTGTTAAAGCCAATCAAAAAGAATTAGCTGCACTAGCTTGGGGGCTCTTTCTGGAAAAAGGAGAAAGTGATGAGACCCTCGGACTTGATATGAAACCGAAGCCACATTTTGTTTACTGTCCTAGGGCAGCAATAGAAACCCTAAATCGTCAGGTTAATAACCAAATTCAGGAAATTTTGGGAGTGGTGGATGCTCATAAACCTGAGCAGGAAGTTATAATGATTGGCATTGGTAATGGACAGTTGAAACTGATTCAATTTGAACCGGAACTTTCACCAGCAGAGTGCTTTAAAGAAGTTGGTAAAGATGTCGATCAATTATTAGAAGAATTAGAGAAGCATATGAGTGAAACAATAAAGTAGGAATATAGAGTAGGGATATAAATTCCGGTTAATCAATTCGTTTTTATTACCCCTACTCCCGTCTTGATGCAGTCGCTCATGGGGGAGACCCCCAAGACCGCGCTGCATCGCTACTCCCTACTTTATAAAATTCTGGATCAAAGCCCCTCAAACTTCTAGCCAAATTGATAGTTTTTTCTAACATTAGAAATAATCTTCCAGGTGCAAGACATTCCAGCTGGGAAGGTTACCAAATCTCCTTTGGCAATTTGAACTGGTTCACCGCCATCTGGGGTGACAACTACTTCACCTTCTAGCAAGTAACAAATTTCCTGTTCATCGTAAGTCCAGGGAAATTCCGAGACTTCCTTTGTCCAAATTGGCCAATCTGAGACACCCAATTTATCGAGATGGTCTTGGCTAGGACGTTCAATCAGAATATTATTGATATTGGTCGGGGTAGACATATAGCGTTTGTATTTGAGTTGTGAACAGAATCCTTAGGCAAAGGCAAGAGGCAAGAGCGATGCAGCGCGGTCTTGGGGGTTTCCCCCATGAGCGACTGCATCAAGACGGCAAGAG
>WTKN01000278.1 GCA_011524395.1 Moorena sp. SS36440bin_2 | reverse complement strand
AAATGCAGATGCATGGGAAAACTTATTGATTAGCGTGATTTGCGCGGTCTTGGGAAGGCAGCGCCGCCAAAGGGGGTCTCCACGGGGCAAGCAGCGGTGCATTCACGTAGTGTCTCCAAAGGAGAATCGCGGTGTTCCGCACACAGAACCATGCGCCATGAGCGACTGCCGTGGTTTCCCCCATGAGCGACTGCATCAATACAAGGCGAGCCTGTCTTACGGTAAATATCGCCTTTGGCGACGCTTGGCCGTAGGCCACGCCAAAGGCGAACGCGAACAAACCATGAGCGACTGCATCAAGACACTGGCATCTTGCCAGTTTCCTGATTATTTCCGCGCGGGCAGGATGCCCACTCTACTGCTATCCATTACTTGACTGACGCAACGCCCTTAATTCTTCATTCTTCATTCTTCATTCTAAATTCTTCATTCTAAATTCTTCATTCTAAATTCTTCATTCTAAATTCTTCATTCTCCATTCTTCATTCTAAATTCTTCATTCTCCATTCTTCATTCTAAATTCTGCCTTATTTCACTAACGCCCGGAAGCGAATAAATCCATAGGAATTGGGTGGGTTTCCTGGTGAATCTGCGTTGGGCACATCCCCAACTTCCACTACTACTACTCCATTTTGATTGAAGGTGACATTACATCCTGATGGCACTGATGTTCCTGGCCCGTAATACCGACCGCGATCGCTATCGGGGATATTAGTAAGAAAGATGTTGGGTTCAGCTAGACCACCATTAGGTAAGGAAGTATTGCTCTGGAACAAAGCAATACCGACATCACTACTGGGGAAGCCAGCGGTGGCATTAAAAGAATCGGGGATAAAGGTAGTTTCGCTAGGCACTCGGTCACAGATGCGCAGATTTTTAGCATCGTTGCTGCCATTGGAGAGAAAGTAAACAGTATACTCTAACTCATCCCCTGGCATCACTTTTCCAGAGTTAATTAATCCCCGTAGATACACATCAGGATTCGGCCAGTTGGGGTCATTGTCATCCGCAGCACGCTCCGAACCAACGTTATTCTCAGAACTGCCACCATCAATGCCATCGATAAAGGGTGAACCAGATTCCGGTAGCTCTATCCACTGGTTGGTATCTTTAGGTTTGATAGCAGTAATCCGCTTGACCAGGATGACATTGGGCAAGACATTGTTATAAACTCCAACACTAGTTTGGCGTACACCAACCGTATCGGTATCGCGGGTTTCAAGGAATCCAGTACAACGGCCATCGGCATCATTACTCAGGGTATGCTCCCAACAAGCACTAGTATTTCCGTCTTCTCCATTGGGGGTGAGACTAATAGACTGACGAGTAGCTGCCCCATCTAAGTCTCCTTGGTAGGTGTCGTCCCAAAGATTCAATCCAGCGGACGGTGGAGTATTGATGGCATTATCGGAACCATAAGCAATGTAGTCTACAATCTTGAGTTCGTCGTCATACAGCCAGATATCTTCTCCCGCATTGTTGAGTTTGCGTGCATTTCCTAACCAATCCTGGAATGCAGCATCGGCAGCTTGATGGTCTGATGTATTGTTACCAATCCAAATAACCGCGTATTCCCCTGGTTGGAGAGTGGTATTATTGGGGAAGATATAGGCGGGATTAGCAGCATCACCAGTAATGTTGCCAATATTATCAGTATCGTTAATTAGTAGGTTGCTATCCGCTAGCCTCCAGTTACTAATATCTACGGCATTATCGGAAGAGTTATAGAGTTCGATAAATTCATCATTAGTATCAGCACTGTTGCCAGTTTGGGCGTAGAGGACTTCGTTGATAACGATATTTCCGGCTTCCGGTGAAAGTTCTTCTGGGATAGCGATGGTAATTTGATAATCTTCTACTTCACCATCACCCGCTCGACCAGTAGGAGTAAGGCCAGTATCAGAACTATACCGGAAACGGGCATAGGTATTACCAATACTAGCTCCAGCTGGAACAGTTAGCTCTAATGCGATCGCATTTGCACTAGGACTAACATCCGTAGCAATTTGCTCATCAGTCTCATCAAAGTCCCCATCAGCGTTCCAGTCTATCCAAGCATTAAGGACTCCAAACCCAGCGGTAGTGATATCTAAAGTGACAGTATCCCCACGGGTTACACGTTGCCCCTGGAGAGTAGCGCTATTGAGTTTAACTCCATCATCCGTATCATCCGTAGCGTTATTGTTATTATCCGTGCCATCTCCAAAGCCATCGGTATCCCCCGTTACTCCTGCCCCTAAATAGGTGGTATTGTCAAGGGTATGGGATGGACCACTATTACTGGATAAGGTTTGGTAATCTCCATTACCGGTGTTGGGAGTAGTATCGGGAGCATCACCATAGTCAAGGTATGGTGTAAAGGGGGTGCACACCAATGATGTGAACTGGTCGAGGTCTGAGATTTTAAGGTTAAAGAAAATTCCTCTTTGTGCTGGGGAGTTGGCATTTTGTACCCCTGCGCGAACTATAAATGAGTTGGTGTTCTCGTAAAAAGCACCGCCCCCATATTCAGGGTCAGTCTTGGTGAGATCGTTAAAGCCTGAATTAGTGTTAACAAATTTTACGCTATTGATTGTGGTGCTTTCCTGCAATTGAGTTGGATCATTGATAAAATAACCATTTGGATTAATAAACTCGATAAAATCGCTGAGTGTGCTCCTCTCTGGGTCCCCATCAATATCTAAGGCTATGACAACAATGTCAATGGGCGCAATGGGAATACTCGTTCCCCCATTAACTAAATCAACCTTGTATTGAAATGAGCCGTCGCTATCTGTAATATTTCCTGACAGGCCATTACCAAGGAGATTGACATTGGTGCTAGTGGGGCTTAATTGCTGTACGGTCACCAGCGCATCAATACCGCTGGCGACATTACTAAAGCGATAGACTGCACCAACTTGGTCGGCAGTGCCTGAAATCACGGTAGGTGCCGTAGTTTCAAAGTCCAGGTCTACTTGGTTATCGAGGGCGTCAATCAGGGGGCAAGAGGTCCTGGTTGCAGGTGTGGTGATCGCGATGCCATCTAAAACCAGCCTTGCACTGTTGAAAGTTCCCTCATCACCAAAACCACTATCGCAAATTTTTAAAGTCCAGGTACCATTAGAGGTTTTGCCATTAAAAGCATCAAGACTATTGGACGGAGCTGCAGTCCGGTCATACAGAGGTGCTGCCGTATCATCGTTGTCCCCATCATCCAGGGAATTCCCAGAGTTGCTGTCTAGAAGAACATCAAATCCATTTGCCGAGCTACTAGTATTACTGATTACCTGAACAGAGGTACCATCCGGATGCTGTAACGTGACTCGAAGATCATTGCGAGAGGTGTGATCTGCATTAAATCCCAGATTAACGTCTTGAACCGTAAAGTTATCAGTAACGTTAAAGGTTCGCACTATCGGTGAAGAAATACAGGTATTTGAATTTATGGCAGCAGTCGTGGTATTATCATAGACCACACTTTGGGCTGCTACTGGAATAGGAGTAGCCATCAGGAAAGCAGACCCTGTCACCAGAATCGGGAAACTAGCTTTAGCTAGGTTGCTTACCCCGATCAGATTAAAGCCTAAGGGCTGTGGATCAGAATTTACCTCAGACGCTTCTGAAAACTCTGAGGAATGGTGTGGTTTTTTTTTAAAATAATTGAATAAAGACGTCATAACTGGCCGCAATGAATTAAAGAGAAAAGCGAATTGGTAACTGACCCAACTAGTCTTGATGTGAATAAATTATTTAGTATAGCAACACCGAATAAATTACTAATCGTGGCTCTATAAAATTTGCCATATAAAACGTTTATAAAATAATTAGTATAATCCTGATCTGACAGGAGTTTTATTTTTTGTAAGAATAGTTTTTTATCAATCACCCGCCCTATAAAAATTAGTGAGCAATAAGCGCGATTTTATACATAAAATTAGTTCGGTAGAACCCTAATCATTAATAACGAATAACTCAACACTCAGCACTGAGCACTCAGATAAGCGATTGAGCCGCTTGTCACGCTACGGGAAGGCATCCGAGTTTTCCTCCCAGTTAAACTACTCTCCTCATCTAGGATTGCCTAATTGATGTGGTTATTGCCTAGAGAGAATTACGTAATTTTTCTCAGGTTACGGAGGTATTGATATCAGTAAATTCCACATCTATCTAAACTATCTGGAAAACCAACGGTATAAAATTAGCCTGTTGGTAGTAGCAAAAACAGCTATAAAAATACAGGTAATAGCAGAAAAAATCCTATAAATAGCCAAAGCTATAAAAGCAATATTTATTGATATAAATATAATCGTTATAACAACTAATTTAACTAAAAAGAAGATAACTTTAATGCTATTTATTTAATACCTAGACCTTGAAAATAATGGCAAATTAATAGTCAAATTATACTTGATTTTTGTTGACATTACTGCTACCCTAAAATAGGATAGTCAACTACTAGTGTGACTATCAAACAAACGTCACATTCCCAAACCGAAAGAAGCCAGCGCTGACCTTTCCCAGAGCTGAGGCTGGCTTCTGGCTCCTATGAAAATAGGAAGTCCATAACTATCGTGCCACAACCCACCTCGCCCGTGGGGTGGGTTTTCCTGGGCTCACCCGCTATATTCAGTCAATACTCTATGGCAAAACCAGCAGATATTGGTAGCAAACGTCTAATCAGTCTCGCCCCCAATGCCTGGGTGCAATGGGTAACCGATAATCCACAAGTGCGAGCATCGGAGTTACTCGATGCTGAATTTCAATGGATTAGTCGAGAAAGCGACGTCATTGTAAAACCTTCTAGTCCTGAACATCAAGAATTTTTGATTCTCAATGAATTACAACTACGGTATAGTCAGGCAATGCCTAAGCCATGCGCAATTATGTTGCCCTAGCTGAGGAGAAATATAACCTATCCACTTATCCAGTATTAATTAACATCTTGCCGCCCCCAGCCACTGTTACCATTGAAGACTGCTACGACAGTGAATTCATGGGACTAAAGGCACATCAAGATTATCGGGTAATTAATCTTTGGGAAGTAGATGCTGACTTGGTACTGACACAACCGTTGCCATCCTTACTACCATTTGTCCCAATTTTAAAAGGAGGTGGTAGTGAATCGAAATTGCCCTCAGCAGTGCAGGCACTACGAGCAGATCAAACCTTTCATCAACTAGAACCATTGTTAGCGTTTTTCGCTAGCTTTGTCCATAAGATACCGTTAATTTAACAAATCATGAGGTGGGATATGACAGTATTAAGAGAATCACCATGGTATCAGGAAATTTTACAAGAAGGAATCCAACAAGAACGTCGCCGGAGTTTAGAGCGCATTCTTAACCTGCGATTTGGAGATATTCCTTTAGATATATCCCGGAAAATGGAAGCCTTAACTCTCGAACAATTAGACGAGTTAATCGCCATAGCATTAACTGTGAATTCTTTAGATGAGTTTAGTCAACAGTTGCCCAATTAATTAAATAGAGCCACACCCCACCTCGCCCGTGGGGTGAGTTTTCCTAAGCTATTAGTTTTGATGCGGTCAATCGACTATATAATTTTAAGTTGATATAACGTTGATGAGAGCTATTAGGTACACAGTATTTTTTACCTATTCCCTTATTCAAGCCTTTTTAATTATGTTACCAAATCAACAAACAGCATCTGAAACCAAACCTGCAAGTAAACAGGATAGCCCTTCTGTATTTCGCATCTCTCCTATAATTCGGATTACCCTAATAACATTTTATTGGGCACTGTTGATACCATTACCATTTTTAGCTAAAGTATCATCGACTCCAGTATCGCCAATAGTCCTGTGGATAGGAATTAGCTTAGGATTTATCGCCCTCTATGGAGCTTTAAGCGAACAGGTGATTGTAGATGACGAAAAAATTCAGGTGGCTTATCCCAATTGGGTGCCCCGATTCTTTCGCAAAGGTTGGCAATTACATTGGAAAGAGGTGAAAGACTTAAAAATGCGCACCACAGGTCAAGGAGGGCTTGTTTACTATTTCATTAGTCAGTCTTCTGACCAAGCTTACTTGCTGCCAATGCGAGTAGTGGGATTTAATCGCTTAGTTAAGTTAGTACAAAACTATACCGGGATAGATACCACCGATATTCGTCCCCTAGCCCAGCCTTGGATGTATCTAATTTTGTTTGGATTCACCCTCTTGCTATTACTGGTAGATGGCTGGACAATAACCACAGCTATCAATCAGGGTTTAATTTATTAATCAGAATGCCTTGATGCAGCTCCTTCCCATGACCGACTGCATCAAGACATTGATAATTTTGAATTGGAGCAAAGCGATTGACTAATCCCCTGTTGCAGCTCAAACAGGTAAGCCTGACCCTTTCAACCAAGGGGAAAGCGGCTGGAATACCTATATTAACTGATATTTCTTTCGAGGTCAGCCAATGCGATCGCATTAGCGTGATTGGACCATCCGGTGCTGGTAAAACCTCTCTGTTGCGCCTGTTGAACCGACTAAGTGAGTCCACCCAGGGAAATATTTACCTAGATAATCAGAACATCCGGAATATCCCTGTCTTAGAATTGCGCCGACAGGTCATGCTGGTACCTCAAGAACCAAAACTGTTAGGGATGACCGTTCAGGAGGCTCTAGCTTATCCCCTGGTATTGCAACAGTTGCCAAAAAAAGCGAACGCACAACGGATACAAGAGATTCGAGAGAGATTGCGCATCCCAGCCGAGTGGTTAGAGCGTACAGAGTTACAACTGTCTTTGGGACAACGGCAATTGGTTGCGATCGCACGAGCACTAGTTGTCCAACCAAGGATAGTGTTACTCGATGAGCCAACCTCAGCCTTAGATGCTGGTATAGCCTCTCAGGTGATCAGGGTATTTACCGATTTAGCGCAAAAGGAGCAGATCACAATTTTGATGGTCAATCATCAGCTAGATATGGCTGAGTTATTTTGTAATCGACTATTGTATTTGCAAGATACTCAGTTACTCCAAGACACGACCGCTGAGCAGATTAATTGGCAACAGTTGCGAGAGAGATTAGTACAAGCAGAAGCTAAAGCATCTCAAGAATGGGCTTAATCATTAGTTATAGCAATTATACGAGTTATGAGGTACACAATGTCTGGATTTTAGGGAACAGGGAACAGGGAACAGGGAAGACATAAGAAGGAATAGGGATGCCCTGCATTACAACAGGAAATCAACGTCAAATAATACTGTACCTCATGATTCCTAGAAACGCTATATTATTAGAAATTACCAATTAGCAATTACAGCGTTTTTGAGAACTATCAGGTATACAGAATTTTTTCACTATTGCTAGCTTGCTAGCTTGCTAGCTTGCCTCTTGCCTATTGCCTCTTGCCTATCATGCGTCTAACCTCTCTTGATGTCTTTCGAGGTATTGCCATGGCTAGCATGATTCTAGTCAACAATCCAGGAAGTTGGTCTTATGTCTATCCCCCCTTACTTCACGCTAAGTGGCATGGTTTTACCCCCACAGACTTAGTATTTCCTGCCTTTTTATTTATTGCTGGTGTAGCAATGGCTTTTTCCTTAGTCAAGTACACCAATAACAACCAATCCCTATCCCAAGGATATTGGCGTATTGGCAGGCGATGCGCCATTCTATTTGCCCTAGGCTTACTGCTCAATGGTTTTCCGACTTACGACTGGGATACTATTCGGATTATGGGTGTCTTGCAGCGCATTAGTCTTGCCTATTTCCTTAGTGCTGTAGCAGTGCTAAATCTAAGACGTCGGGGTTTGTGGGTACTGACCGGAATAGTTTTGTTAGGGTACTGGGCAGCGATGTCTTTAGTACCAGTTCCTGATTATGGTGCTGGTAATCTCACACCGGAAGGGAATTTTGCTGCCTATATCGACCGTATGGTATTGGGAACAAACCATTTATATAAACAAGCTCAATTTGATCCAGAAGGACTGTTTAGCACCTTACCGGCGGTAGTAACTGTCTTAGCTGGCTATTTCGTTGGGGATTGGCTACGCCATCAACCAATACAGTCCCGTACTAGTTTGGGATTAGTACTATTTGGTGTAGGTTGTCTTGGTTTAGGCTGGGTTTGGGATTTTTGGTTCCCAATTAACAAGCAGTTATGGACAAGTTCCTATGTCGTCTTTGCTGCTGGTTGGTCGATGCTGTTACTGGCTGCTTGTTATGAGTTAATTGAAGTGCGGGGATTTCGCCGATGGGGATGGCCCTTAAAAGTGATGGGGTTAAACGCAATTTTTCTGTTTGTAGCATCTGGCTTAGTAGTTCGCATCCTGTATCGAACTAAGCTAGGAACAGGTGATAATGCTGTGAGTACCTATACTTGGATTTATGAAAATCTGTTTCGGTCTTGGGCTGGAGCCATGAATGGTTCTTTGATCTTTGCCATAGTGAATGTACTGTTGTGGTGGGTGATTCTCTATGGGATGTATCGGCGACGCTGGTTGATCAGGATTTAAGGGTTAAGGGTTAAGGGTTAAGGGTTAATGGTTAATGGTTAATTAACCACCTACAATATCTAATAAATCTTATGGGTTGCCAATTTTATCCCAGGTTTTGGATCATTATCACTTATCCCTTGATTAAACCGATAGCCAACATTACGAACCGTTTGGATAATGCTGGGTTGTCGAGGATCGGTTTCTATTTTTTTGCGCAGGGCAAGGACATGGGTATCGATAGTGCGTGGATTGTCAATAGCATTGGGCCAAGCGCGGCGCAATAATTCAGACCGACTCAAAGCCATTCCCTCTGCTTGGGCGAGTACATATAGCAAACTAAATTCTTGGGGAGTCAGGTCAATAAACTCTTCTTTAAAGCGGACACGACGCTGGACTAAATCAATTTTGAGATCACCGTAGTCTAGAGACAGGGGAGCCACCGTAATGCGGAGGCGACGGATTAGGGCTTCCACCCGTGCCATAAATTCCTGTATACCAAAAGGCTTGGTCAGGTAATCGTCTGCCCCAGCTTTAAGACCAGTGACGATATCTCTTTCACTATTACGAGCAGACAACATTAAAATTAGAGATTTTCGCTGTTGCTGAAGCCAGCAGCAAAATTCAACCCCATCACTGTCTGGTAAATCAGAGTCTAGGATAACCAGAGTGGGTTGGCGATGGTGAAAGTCTTCCTTGGCTTGATCAAGATTTTGTGATTGGTACACCCCATAGCCGGATTTCTTCAGGTGCGACCCGAGAAGCGATCGCAAATGAGGGTTTCCTTCAATAATCTGAATTCTCACTGAGCCCACGGCACATTAAAGTCCTCTTAGCCTTAGCCGTTGGGATTTAATTGTAGCAAAAGCAACATCAACATTCTGTAACAACTGCTACTTATGGTACCGATATTGGGTTGGGTACTTCACATACAACTTCCTAGTGGCAGGAAATGGACTAGGTCAGAGGAACAATAAGGGCAATAATAAAAATTTTAATTTACCATTAATTTAAATTTACCGTCTTAGATTGTAGCATATAAAATGCCATTTAGTCTAGCTAACATAACAAATAATTGAGAAAAGTATTGAGGACTTGCTAGTTTTGCTAAACTTAAAATAAGTTGGCGTATCGGAGTTTCTACTGAGTGAGCCAATACCGCTAGTGTTGATACTCAAAATTTATTAAGACTATGCTGCAAGATCCTCAAGCTATACGCTGCTATCAAAAACTTACTGACTCCCTAGTCGATTTGTGGAATCGAGGTTATAGCTTCGACGAATTGCGGCTATATATCGATGGCTATCTTTCTGCCCTCAAACACACAAATACCCTTGAATCCTACATAATCTACCGTTTAGAAGAAGATGCTACTCGCTATCTTCGTGACCCATCCAACTTTGAGATGGTACCAATGCCGCAGCCAGAAACCGACTACTATTAAACCTTAAACACAGAGAACCCCACTGAATCAGATCAAGTCCATTGGAGTGCTCATCCTATCTGTTAGCTGGTAATAGGCCATTACCAATTAACTATTACCAATTACCAATTACCAAAAAGCAATACGCTATTCTCTTTAGTGATTAACTGGACTTGATATCAGTGGGTTTTCTGAGCAATCTGGTTTTCCCAAATACCGATTAAATTCTGAACCCTCTCATCCCAACCATATTGGGAAACACACTCCCTACCGTTGCGACCCATTTCCTGTCGCAACGCTGGGTTCTCAATTAATACTTTGAGCTTGTCGGAGAAATCTTCCTGATTCTGAGGAGTGAACAAAAAGCCATTCAATCCGTCTTGGATATTCTCCACTACCCCACCTGCTTCAGGAGCGAGCACAGGAATTCCAGCAGCAAAGGCTTCTAATATAGTTAGCCCTCTAGTCTCCTTCTCAGATGCTGTTATATGAATATTACTGTTGACCAACAAAGCTGGAACATTTTCCGGTGGGACTCTACCGAGGAAGTAGCTATTTGGTGTTAACTTAGTTAACCTGGTAGCAATCTCATCCCGCATCGGACCATCACCAACAATGATCAGTGCGATTTGGTCACTGTTAACCTTTTGTACAACTCGCGAAAAGGCATTTAGGGTAAATTCCCACCCCTTATCTGGAGTTAACCTACCTAGAAAAACTAACTTAACTTTACTGTCAACCCCTCTAAGGTCATAGTTATTCTCAAAAAACTGTTCCTCCTGTAAATCCCCAGAGAATTTACTAGCATCAAAGCCAAGTAAATTGGCATATATGGTGTTTGTAATGCCTAGATCGATAATTTTTTTATGGGTAATCCGACTAGACACTAGGGTGACATCATAAGAATTATACACTGAAAGCAATATGGTTTTAAAAATAAATTTAATTCCAGCGACGACCACAGACGGTAGAGAAAAGTAATCTTCGGCATAGTCGAGAAAATTAGTCCTAAAAAAACTGACACAGGGAATACCAGCCTTTTTAGCAAAAGCCACCCCAGGCACTCGAAAAAATCCAAAAAACAGTCTTTCTGGTTCATCAACATGAATAATATCGGGCTGGAATTTTTTTAATTCCTGAAGGAGGATTGAATAGGAACTCCTACGCACCTGACGCTCAAAATCTAAGTCCATGAATGGAGTACTCGGTAAATTGATGATTCTTACTCCAGGCATGATTTGACCAGTATAATCTCGCCAATTGGGATAGACATCTTCTAACGCACTGTAGTCAGGACAAAATAACAACACCTGGTGTCCCCACTGACTCAGTCGTTGTAGCCTAGATAATCCACTAACTGTTACGCCATCAATGACAGGCAAGAATCCAGAGGTGATAATAGCAATTTTCATAGATGAATAGAATTATCCCACTCAGAGCGCGTTTACTCTGTAGGGGCAAAGCATTGAGGATGCATCAATTTTTGCATAAATCCTGTCAGAACAGGTCAGGCAAATATAATAACGTTTCATAGTAAATCCGGGTTAATTACCCCCTTTTTAAGCAAAAAGCATGAGGAGCTTTAGGAGCTTCAGGAGAACAGGAGAAAGAATGCTGGAATCATAACGGGGGTTTTTGAAGCGGATTTACTATCAAACACTACTGGAACTAGTTAAACCTAAGTTAGGGTGAATAGCATCCGGCAGTTCCTTTTCCACTCGCCGTATGGGTGGATATCGATAAGCGATAAAGCTTGCCAGGATGTTCAGCAATCCCATCAACAGCAACAGCAAGCCCATGCCACGCCCTGGACCAACTCCAATGATATGTCCAATACTACCTGCTAACAATCCATCGGTAGCCATCATCGGTTCTAAAAAATGATCGACTAACGGTCCGGTTAGCATGTGGGCAAGGATCAATAAGGAGTTTTCGATTGCCAGTTGTAAGGCAAAGACCCGTCCTTGCAGATTAGCTGGGACTTTGTTCTGCCAGATAGTCTGATTACAGCTAACGATAATGGGTTGAGCAAATAAGACGCCAAAAGCCCCAAGAGCAGCCAAGCTCACAGAAGCGCGGCACCCACCTAAAAGTAAGAACAAGCCTTGCAGGATTACAAAGCTAAAAATACCGTATATCCTGGGCTTGGGTCCTCCCCAGGTAGCCATGACCAAGCTACCAATCAGCATCCCACAACCGCCAATAGATAAAATGACCCCAAGTTCAGCACTGGAGGCAAAACTTAACACCAGTGGCCAGAACAACACTTGAAGAATACCCATACTGAAGTAGACCACGGCAAAGAACATCAGCAACCCTCGTAGTCCTTGGCGTTTGGCAATGTAACGCCAGCCTGATACTATATCTTGGCGCAGTTGGGAGAAGTGGGCTTGCTTTTGATGAGTGTGATGGCTAGACTGGAGACGGGGAATCTGAACGCTTAGCAATGTCGCTAAGGCAAAGATGAATGTGACGAAGTCTATTAATAGAATTCCCTGCAAGTGAATGATCTCCAGGAGCACACCTGCCAATGTCGGTCCAAGAATCTTGGCAGTTGCCCTAGAGGCTTGCATCATGCCATTAGCACGGCTAAGATGTTCTTGAGGCATCAGCTGAGTCGTAGCTGCTGTATAGGCTGGCAACTGGAAAGCCTTAAAGGTTGAACTGATTGCTACGACTAGGTAAATGTGCCAGATCTCTAACCTGCCCGAGAACACCAGAGCCATAACCACCAGTGTGCTAGCCCCTGCCACCGAGTCGCTGAGAATCATCGCCCAGCGTCGATTCCACCGGTCTACGAATGTACCAGCTATGGGTGAGATGATAATATTGGGTAGGTGAATAAATAAAGAAATTAGGGCAAATTGGGTGATTGAACCAGTGGTCTGGTAAGCCCAAACACCCAGAGCAAATTCGGTAAGATTAGACCCGAGAAGGGATACTAGTTGTCCCAACCAGATCAGAAAGAAAATCTGCATTTATTGTGTCTTTTTCTACTTTACTCGTCGTTATACTCCGCCATCGGCGGAATTATTGTACCTTTTATACATGAATGACTGAACCCCTTGCCAGTTCCCGCTAAGCTTACACCTTGATGGGTAAAACAGTCTAGCTCGGGGAAAAAGACTGTTGTGGGTGGGCTTACTTATATATCTAGTGTGCTGGCAAGTTTTATGTTTGAGGGTACCCTTGATGAGTACTCTTTGTGACATTTTTGCTTAGATTGTGGTGACATTGTCAGCCATGCAAAACGCGAGTGAGGGAAGCCCAAGACTGGGCTGGCTTACCTTTGGCTGCGTTGCATTGCTTTTGACCGACAACTTCTTCTGTGGGTGACATGGTGCCGAATCTGCTGATCAGAATAATTCGGTAGTACCTATCTGAGCAGGAAGACATGAGCTATTGTGGACAGCTATCTTGAGAAGCTCAGAAGCGAGAGCTGACTGCTGAATCATTACCAACTGGTTAAGCTTAGTGGGAACAAAATACCAGTGACCCTGGTTATTAAGAAAAGTTTTAACAGTTAGGATTAAAATTGATGTGATTTCCATTCACTACTATATACTTGATTGGTAAATAAAACAAGTCTTATAAAGGTTAGTTTTCAATCGATTGAGATATGAAGATATTGAAGATGCTTAACTATATCTACTTCCTTAGATAGTTCCGTTTTGGATTGTTTGAGGTCACTAGTTTAATTTTTTTTTGAGCGTTTATCCCTGACACTCCAGCGTCAAGCGTCAACTTTAACCCTATTAAATTGATTTCAACCTATCGGTTATAAAATATACCTCGGTTTGACCCCCCAGAGTATCCCGAAAATCACTGCTAGCTCACAGCATCTCCTTCCTCATCACTGAAAATTTTGCCAAAATGGCAACCAATTACTAACATGTATGAGTCAAGATTGTATAGATCCAGGTTTATTGACTCTTAAGTAAACTGCCATATCAATCTATGTCGAAATGATTAGATTCGGAAAAGCAGTCACATAAAATCCAGGGTAAATAATATCGCCAGAGTTTTCTTGATTTTTATAATTTTCATGAATTTTAAATTAAGATTGCTTAAAATTGCTTTAATTAACTAAATTTAAATCA
>WTKN01000261.1 GCA_011524395.1 Moorena sp. SS36440bin_2 | reverse complement strand
TTGCCTCTTGCCTCTTGCCTCTTGCCTCTTGCCTCTTGCCTCTTGCCTCTTGCCTGCTCCCTGTTCCGTGCTCCGAACGCGCCCCGCGTGGCCTACGGCCTCAGTCCCTGCTCCCTGTTCTTTTTGCTATTGTAAGTCATACTAACCACTAAGCAAATGGTAAAGATACCTTAACACGTGTACCATTACCTATTTCACTTTCCATAACTATCTCACCTTGATGCTGTTGCACATAACTTTTTACAATTGATAACCCCAATCCAATTCCCGCTATAGAACCGATATTACTCCCACGACTAAAGGAATTAAATAACTCACTTTGCTCGTGCTTAGGAATTCCAATCCCTTCATCTGTAATTTCCAGTATTACTTGATTACTGTCACACTTAAGGTTAAGTTCTATTTTGCCTCCTTGAGGAGAATATTTAATAGCGTTAGATATCAGATTAGTTAGCATTTGGCGTAGCATCTTAGGATCTGATCTGAATTCCTCACAGTTACCTTCATTGCTAAACAATAGCTGGTGTTTATCTGTGGTTTTAGAGTTGATTTCATCAACTAATTTACTACACAATCCAACTAAGTTTATAGGTTCTGCTTGTAAATATAGTTTATCAAATTCCGTCTGGTTAAGAAATAACACATCATCCACTAAACCAGTCAGGTGCTGAACCATAGATTGGATACGTCTACAATGTTTTAATTGCCGAGTCATATCCATTTTCTTACAGTACCTTTCCAGGATTGCTGCTGATGAAGAAATCGTAGTTAATGGGGTGCGGTACTCATGGGAAATGCTAGAGATAATCCGAGATTTAAAATTGTTCAATTCTTTCTCTTTAACCAGTGATTGACGTAGTTTAAGTTCCAAAACTTGGAGCTGAGCATTAGCTAGTCTTAGTTCAACTGTGCGCTCTTTAACCCGACGTTCTAACTCATCATTCAGTTGCTTCTGAGCAATTTCTAGTTCCTTGCGAGTGGTGATATCTCGCAGTGATGCCATATAAGCTTTTTTACCTTCCCATTGAATCTCTACTAGCTGGATTTCGGCAATAACAAGTTTTCCATAGTAGGAGCGAATATCTAGTTCTGTAGTTTTGCCAACCACTAGGGAACTGCACCATAGTTCTCCTTGAAGTTTCTCCGCTTTACAGTTCATCAGGGATTCTGCTGCTGGATTAACAAATTGAATCACTCGATTGTGATCAATAATGACAACACCATCAGCATTTCTGGTAATCATGGTGCGAAATTGCTCTTCACTGGCTCGTAGGGCTTCAGTTTGTCCCTTCAGTGCTAACAGCAGTCGTTGTCGCTCAATGCCATAACGCATCGCTCGTACCAATAGGTTCCGATCAAATTCTCCTTTAACTAAGTAATCCTGTGCTCCTTCTTGTAGCGCTTCTATGGCTAAATTTTCATCAGTCAGTCCACTCAAAATGATTATAGGAACTTCAGGAAACCGGGCATAAATTTCACAAAATGTCTCTAAGCCTTGCTGATCTGGTAAGAACAAGTCACAGAGTACAAGATCAATATTTCCCTGCCTAAGGTATTCGAGACCTTGCTCTAAGGTTTCTACATGGGTGAGTGTTGCTGGAAAATGTTTTGCCTTTTTGAGTAATGCTTTAATCAGTTCAACATCCTGGATATCGTCCTCAATTAATAGGATTTGGGTAACATCAGAATGGTCTGGTCTTTTTGTGGAGAGTTTATTCTGAAAATAAATTACTGAAGCAGGGACTGGTGCAGAGAAATTCCTTTGGTCAGCTGAAGGGGAAGTTACTGGTAGGTACGTTGATGACATTGGAATACCGTTAACTAATCAACAAACATCAGTTAGATATGACTTAAATCTAATATGTTAATATTGACTGAAAAAAACATCTGTTTCCACCGTGGTTTCACTAATCGTCATCTACGTACTTATACGGATAATTCATGAAAAAATGCACATACAATCCGTATAATCTTAGAGATCAAGGCTATAAAAATACTCAAAAGTATACCGACTGGTGGTCTTCGATGGGTAATTTAGCCTCGAATTATAAAATCAATCTTAAATCTGAAGAGGGGTAATCGCCGTAATATTTCAAGAATTAGGTTTATCCTGGAAGGCTTTAGGCTCATGGCTTCTAACCTATACCACTAAGCACTGGGAATCAGGAATCGGAAATCGGGTATCGACAGAAAAGTTTGGGGAGAGGGGAGAGGAAAAAAGGGTAAAGCGACAAAAGTAGCCATATTAATACCCGTTACGTTGGCCAGACCCTAGCCAAAGCACTACATATTTACGACTACTTAAACATCTAATTATTTTAATTCTTGTCAGAACTTTGTGATAATTTTGTGAGAATTGTGAATTCTGTATATGGTTACTAGTGACGTTATGAGGGCGGTAGTTTCACAGCACTAAACCAGAAATCTTGTAGGGCTTTGATAATCTTGTCAAAATCTTTTAAGCTAATTGGTTTTTTAAGATAACAGTTAGCTCCCAAGTCATAGCTTTTTACAATATCTTCCTGAGCATCTGAAGTGCTTAGCATCACAACCGGGATTTGCTTGAGGTCATCATCACCTTTGATCTGCTCGAGAACCTCTTGTCCATTCATCCCAGGAAGGTTTAGGTCTAGCAAAATTAAGTCAGGTTTTTGCGAATCAGCATACTCCCCCTCTCTGTAGAGGTAAGCTAGGGCTTGAGTACCATCCATAACCACATGGAGGTTATTGGCCAGTTTCGCTTTGTTGAGTGCTTTCCTGGTTAGTTCTATATCTCCAGGATCGTCTTCTATTAGCAGAATTTCAGGTAATTTACTATACATGTCATAGTTATTTAAAATTGGGTTATTTGAAATTTGTTATAAAAAATTTTTATTGTTAATTGTTTATTGTTGATTTTTTATCAACAAACCCATGAGCTATATTTGGCTACTAACTCTTATGAATTGGCAGGGTGAAATAGAATGTTGAGCCAACACCAGACTCTGATTCGACCCAAATTTTTCCACCGTGACACTGGACGATTTTCTGACAAATGGCTAAACCAATCCCGGTACCGGGATACTTGCTCCTACCATGTAGCCGTTGGAATATGGAAAAAATTCGTTCAGTATACTTGCTCTTGATACCAATACCATTATCTCGAACCCCTATTAACCATTGGGATTCCTGCAACTTAGCTTCAATGTGAATCTTAGGAGTTGCTTCGGAACGGAATTTGATACCATTACTGATTAGATTCTGGAACAATTCCACCATGTGTTGGGGATTAGCTGAGATAGTTGGCAGTGGATCATGGGTGATGACAGCATGATTTTCTTTAATGGTAACACTCAAGTTTTCAAGAACCTGCTCAAGCACTTCAGCGATATCTGTGGGTTCAAAGGTCAGTTCAGAGCGACCCAAACGGGAGTAGGCGAGCAGATCTTTAATCAGAGTCTGCATGCGGAAGACACCATCAACAATGTAAGCCATGTATTTGTCTGCTTGGCTATCCAATTTCCCCTGGTACTCTTCCACCAGCAATTCTGTGAAACTCTTGACCTTCCGCAGGGGTTCTTGTAAATCGTGGGAAGCCACATAAGCAAACTGTTCTAGTTCTCGGTTAGAGTTCTGTAGTTGCTCAAGCCACTTTGAAAATTCTGTATTGGTTATGCGATCGCTAATCCCGCAGGTAAACCCCAACACAAATTCTACTGAACCATCACTGGCCAACTCTGGTACCAGACAGGATTGATAAAACTGTCCCCCATTATCTGTGTTCCACTGGAATTCAATCCTCTTTTCTTGACCTGTGGCAAACACCGTTTCCATGGCTCTATCCCATAACTGGATAAAGTCTTCTGGCATCCGGAGGTCACGATGGGTTTTGCCGATTAATTCTGACTGAGCTATGCCAATGGTCTTGGACAGGGACGGATTAGCATAGACATAACGAAATTCCCGATCAAATACCGCTATACAATCCGGAGAATTTTCCACTAGGGACTGAAAGAGGTCTTCCCGAGAGCTTAAAGATGGTTTTGCTGGTTTGCGATCGCTTTTTTGAAGGCTCATGCTTTTGGCAGACAAGTCGGACAAGGAAAAATCAATCAAACCTTCCTTGTAGAGAGGTTGCAAGCAAGGTCTGTATAAACAAGAAGGATTTAAGCGGACACGAGATCAATTTTAGCTTTGACCTCAATTAATCTACACTGGCAGCAACTGGTTCGCTTCTCAGTTGTGCTCAAAATGTTTGTTAAGTAAGCATGTTTCAAACTACTCGCCGACGCCTTGCTCTGTGGTACACTACGGTCACGGCAGTATTACTGTTATTTTTTGCAACTGCTGTCTATCTTTATGTCCGCCACACCCTGATTGAACGGGTTGATGACACCCTCAAACATGTCGTAGAAGTGGTAGAGCGATCACTGGTTATTCAACCTGTGGATGATGGCGAGATTCCCTACCAATTCAACATTGAAGCAAGTTTTCGAGACAATAGTGATGGGGTAGAAGATGACCACATTGACCTGGAGTGGTTTAGTCCCAAGGGGGATTTGCTGTGGTCAACCTTCTCAGAACCCCTAACTATTCCCTTAAAGACCAACACTACTAGGGCAACAGTTCATTTATCAGCAGAGCATCTCCTGCGACAGTTAACCCAACCGGTGCAAATCGAGGATTATATCTTGGGTTATTTACGGGTGAGCCACCCATGGTTTGAAGTCACCAAACCCAGCCACCAACTGATATTTGATCTGACTGTAGGTACAGTGGTGATGATTATCTCTACTGGTGCTATTGGTTGGTTACTATCTGGTATGGCTATGAAGCCAGTACGGGAGTCCTACCAACGGCTTAAACAATTCACTGCTGATGCTTCCCACGAACTCAGAAACCCAATTGCAACGATTCAGACTAACGTGCAAGTTGCTCTGGGAGATCCTGATTTGGCATCTGAGTTGCAACGGCACCAACTCCAAGTGATAGAGCGATTAACCCAGCGCTTAGGAAAACTCGTGAATGACCTGCTGTTTTTGGCTCGTGCTGATAGCGGTATGGTAAAACCCCAGTGGCAATTAGTCCACCTGGATGCTTTGCTAATGGAAGTGATCGAAGAGCAACAACTAATTGCTACAGAAAAACGCATTTCTTTGTACCTGATTGAAATCCCCAATCCCGATCAGGTACAGAGCACAGAGCAGACAGAGGAAGAGATGGGGGTTGGTGAGGTATTTTTGCCACCCTCCCCTAGTAAGGAATTCCAAAATCCAACATTCGACGAAGATGTCTTTACCTTTGAGGGGGATTGGAATCAATTGGCACGTTTATTTACCAATCTAGTGAATAACGCTGTGCAATACACACCCGCTTCTACCAAAACTCCAGGGGAAGCATTTATTCAAGTGGAATTACAACAGTTAGAAGCTCCCACCAAACGTAGGGGAAGAAACCTGCAATTCCTCACCGGTAGTCCCTCATGGGGGGGACCCCCAAGACCGTGCTACCTCCTTCAAGTTAAGGTAACTGATTCCGGTCAAGGCATCTGTGCATCAGCATTACCTCACATTTTTGATCGCTTTTATCGAGCTGATCCAGCTAGACCCTATGATACAGCACAAGGAGCTGGGCTAGGTTTAGCGATCGCTAAAACAATAGTTGAGAATCACCACGGTCAAATCGAAGTTGAAAGCACTCTCAACCAAGGCACAACGTTTACGGTTACAATACCCGTTTTTAGAAAAAACAATGTTGAAAGCCCTGTGGAAAGCGAGCAGGTATGAAAGACATTCGCGTAGCGTGGCCTATTGGCCAAGGTTTTGATCATATGTCAATTCCTACACAGAAGGAGAAGAAATTCACTTGACAAGCATTGATTTTAGTTTTCCCATCTCCTTAATTTATGAGAATGTTGCTGTATAGTTACTCTATAGTAGTGAGTGCTTAAGGGCTGAGTTTTTATATAAACGTACTACCAAACCTCAATAATTTAACCTCAATAATTTGCTCAAACTGGATTAATTAGTAATAATGTTTAGATCCACAATCATGATTTACAATACTAGCCAACTCCGGGGAAATTATCTCTTACCAATCACTAATATCTAAAAATTAATATCTAAAAATTAATATCTAATATCTAATAGCAAGCCGTGTAGAAATTGAGAGAATATTTGTTCCCTGTTCCCAGATCCGCTGTTCCCTGTTCCCTTTGGTATATCATACCTAATACCTAATACCTAATACCTAATCCCTAATACCTAATACCTAATCCCTAATACCTAATACCTAATACCTAATACCTAATACCTAATACCTAATTCTGTAAGAAAAGCATTGAATGTCTCTTGATCAGGCAAAGAAGGTTGAGCCCCAGCCTTAGTAACAGCAAGGGCCCCAGCTGCAGCTCCCCATACTACCGCTTGCCGCAACGGTAACCCTTTGGCTATTGCCACAGCCATTGCACCATTAAACGCATCTCCAGCCGCCACAGTATCCACAGCATCAACAGAAAAAGCAGGAACGAAGAACGATTCAGAACCAGTGGCACAGAAAACTCCCTGCTCTCCTAAGGTCACAATCACTGTATCCACACCTCGTTGCAGCAGTACTTCCGATGCGTTCTTGGCTGACTCTATGGTATCGACAGGAAAATCCACTAGTACAGAGGCTTCCAACTGATTTGGTGTCATAATATCCACCATGCCATACAGTTCCTCTGGCAACTCCTGAGCTGGTGCTGGGTCAAGAATCACTGGACAACCAACTTTCTGAGCTGCCGCTGCTGCTAAGAGCACGACGGACATGGGAATCTCCAACTGCATCAATAAAACAGCGGCTCCTGGCAACAAATTACTGAGACGTTCCACATCAGTTTCATTAACATGCCCATTAGCACCAGCCAGGAAAATAATCGTATTCTCCCCAGCCTCATCCACCGAAATCACTGCAATCCCAGAACTCACCCCCTCCTCAACCAAAACACTATCAGTGTCAACACCCGTTACCCCTAGACTGTGGCCTAGCTGAGTTCCAAAATCATCACTACCAACGCGCCCCACCATTTTAGTGGGGATACCCAAGCGTGACACCGCCACAGCTTGATTTGCCCCTTTCCCACCAGGGGCAGTAAAAAATTCATGGCCTTGTAGTGTTTCACCTGGAACTGGTAACCGGGAAGTTTTGGCTACCAAATCCATATTGATACTGCCGAAAACAATAACTGGTTTCATCGTTAACAGAATTAAAAGTTAGCAAGTTGAAAATTTAAAATAGTTACAAGGCAAGGAAGCTAAAGTTGTTCGCGTAGCGTGGCCATAGGCCAAGGTTAAACATTTTAACTTTCAACATTATAACCTAAAAACATTCCAAATTAATGGTAACAAAAACCAGAATTGGTTTCATATTTAATTTAATAGAGTTACCTTTAATAAAATTCCAATTTATGTATAAAGGTTAAAACGTTCAATTTTAACCTTAAACTTGCGCTCCCTGCGCTCCCTGCTAACCTACCTTTGACCGAACACCGAAGGCGAACAACCCGCCAACCTGCCAACCTACTAATCTACCAACCTGCCAATCTGCCAATCGGCCAACCTACTAATCTACCAAATCGCCAAGAGCGAACAACCTTCTAACCTTTTATCCTTCAACTAATGCATCTATAAAGCTGGTTTCAAACCAAGAAGCTTTATCAACCGCTCAATGTCGAAATATTCATTCATCATCTGTTGCATACACTCCACCTTAATTGCTTCATGGAGATGTACTTGACCAAAAGAATTGTCAATAATCTCAACAGTAGTGAGGGTGTCTAAATCAACCGAAAGTACTGGAATTTCAAACTCTTCAGCACGTCTGAGAATAACCGATTGAGGCTGAACTTGACCGGTAAGGATTAAACAGTGGGTTGAGGTTTCTAGAGCAGCCATCTGAAGGTCTGGCCGATCGCCTCCCGTCACCACCGCCATATTAACGCCCTTCCGTAGATACTTCAGAGCAGCATTGACATTCATCGCCCCAATAGTCAATGTTTCCACCATCAAATCCAAACGGTCAGGGCAGCATAGCACTTTAGCTTGCAACTGACGTACTAGTTCCCGAACACTAACACTGCGCAACAGATTATTTCTAGGCAGCATTCCCAATACTGGAATTTCTTGCCGTTCCAGAAACGGTTTCAATGTTGTTTTTACCCTTGATAGCTTGTCTTGGGGAATATCATTAATTAAAACTCCCAGTAAGCTTTCTCCCAGACGTTGCTTAGCAAATAACAACGCATCTGCTAGTAAAACCGAGTTAAAACGAGCCACCAATAAGACAGCAGCATCAATTGTCTGAGCAACTTTTGGTAATGATAAGTTAAACAGAGTCCCTGCACTCAAGTTTGCTGCTCCTTCCACCAAAACTACATCACTATTTAGTGGTTGGAGATAGTCTTGAAGAGACTGACGGTAATCGGTTGAGTCTTGTCCTCCCAAACGTTTTTCAATGGTTTCAGCATCCATAAACAGCAAAGGCGATCGCACCATGTTCTCTGGCAACTTAAGTATGTCAGTGATAAACTGGACATCTTCCTCTATCGTTGACCCTTGATTGCTACTCAAAAAGGTACCCAGTGGTTTACAGTAGGCAATCGTTATCCCTTTTGCTTGCAGTTGATCGGCAATTCCTAGGATTGTTGCTGACTTACCGCTGTAAGCTTCTGTTGACCCAATTAGTAAATACTTAGCGGATTTTGCCACCCCTTATTTACACTCCTAATAACTAGAGAACTGATTGTTTATTCATCAATGCGTAGCAGTTTGCGGTAGAATGTCTTAGAAAAATCAGTTATACGCGATCGCTTAAATTTCATAATCACTTCGATTAAGTAATTCACAAACTCAGAATTTTGCATAGTCAATTCGTAACTGAGATCCGCATTACCATCAAATTGTAATCGGCAACGAGTTAGTTCCGAAGGAAGATTAGATACAAACCAACTAGCAACGAAGGGAATACTATCACCGCCTTCTATCTGGCGACGACCTTCCAAAGACCCTTGTTGGTAGAGGCTAATTGCTATAGGTAAAAGATTGCGTTTATTACCCTGGTAGTAGGGAACATAAATCCCGACAGCTCCTTTGTCGGCAGGCTTAAGTTTTTCGATCGACATGGCTGAATATCACTCAATTGCCGTTTATGGTATTGATATAACTATTCCTATGGAACAATCTCCATGATGCAAAACCCATCACGATCAGATGATTAGTCCAGGAAAATAAGTATTCTAATACATTACATTGAACTTTCCTATAGGTTAAGGTTATCCCCAAAGTTTATAATAGGGGATGGTGTGTTTATTCCTACAAGAAGCGTGGATAAAAGTTGATTGAGTCTCTAGTCTAGCCTCAACTGGGATTAGCCTTGCAACCTACTGGGTAAACTGATTTATACGTAGTAGAACGCTTACCAAACCAAGTGTAACGATTATCCCGAATCTGCTCGTAAACCTGATCCCCTAACGACTTCACCCCAGGCATTGCCCGATAAGCAGATACAAAGATATTACCCAAGGGCAATAGACGCCCAATCTCTTCAGCGGCATCACTTCCTTGCCATCGGCAATCATCAGAAGAAGCATCGATCAAAATCATACCCATCTCACACTCAAGAGGTGTTACCCGTAATTTGCCGCAAGCTTCTTTATCCTGCATGGGTATGTAATTAAATAGCTTGCCCTGATCCAGATTTTCTAATAGCTGTACCAGAGTCACACAAAGATTACAGTCGCCATCGTAAATAACGTGATATCCCATTGCTGCCTCTTTCCTAAATCCTAGTTTATCTGCCCCAAAATAGCTGATAACACTATGTTTGACTACTACTGTAGTCCTAAACATTGCCGAAGCGTGCCCTATCAAGTTTGAATTGAATCGTTCACCCACGCGAACCGGACCCGTGGCGAATTTAATTCGACGACTGTCAGCACACCGGGACTGTTCGTTGAGGTAAGTTTTGCACGTTATACACAAATTCAACATTTTGCCAACACAATAACCCACATCCGTATTCAAGACTGTAACTAGCTTCCTGGGGTGGGACCGGTAGCGAATTTAATTCGACGACTGTCAGCACACCGGGACGGAATTGCGACCTACGGCGCGCATAAAAGACAAAATTGAGGCTGATAACTTAATTGAACAGATTATCACAACTATAAACTTAACCTCCCTCACCTATACTCAGGAGGTCTGATGCAATGATAATACGATGGCGGCAGTTATTGGTTAGAATAACAATTTGGCTAGCAGCTGAGATCATCCTCAACTTTCTGGGGCTGGACAATCTAGCTGACTACAGTGAGTTCATATACGAGCAGGAGGTTGCCCTAAGTCAATACACCCTTCCAGCCATTGAGAGCCTACCCCTTTCCTAGTACACCTTGGTAAATATTTATAGTCAGTTCCTGTAAAGATGAAGTGCTTTGCGGGGTTACGGGTCGAGGGAGTGATAAGCTCTGAGGTATATACATCATCTAATTTATATATCTAATTTATTGATTTTATTTTAATTTATATATTGAATCGGCTTGCGAAGCAGGCACCCAGAGGAGCAGGGGATAAGGTTAATCGGTATGCGCGAGCTTACCTCAATGGCTTACGGGGCGAGATTTTAACCTTTCGTTCCCAGCAGCAGTGTCTTTGGCTACAGTTCTTTGAGCTATCTTGGATAAGAATTGTAAAAGAACACTTAGCTAGATGCAAAACGACAACAATTATTTCGGTCAACAAGGTTGACACATGAAACCCCGCATCATTATCTGTGGCTTGGGTCGCACTGGATACAAAATATTCCGCTTACTGAAGCAGCAGGGAGTAGCTGTTGTTGGCATCAGCAACAGAGTAATCCCTGGTGACGAAAACAATATTATTATTGGAGACTTGCGGGCTGTTTCTACCCTACTTGCCGCTGGACTCGAATATTCCCAAACCCTAGTTCTCGCCTGTAATGACGATGCTCTCAATCTGGCAATCCTGACTCAGGCACGAGTGATTAATCCCCGGATTCGGATCGTTAACCGATTGTTTAATAGCAGTCTGGGTACTCGTTTAGATCAGACCCTACCGGATCATGTCAGCATGAGTGTTTCTTCTCTAGCAGCACCGGTATTTGCCTTCGCAGCAATGGGGAATCAATCGATTGGGCAACTCAAGCTATACAATCAAACCTGGCCGATACACGAAGAAATTATCACCGAAAGCCACCCTTGGATGGGAAAACAGTTGAGTAACCTGTGGGATGAGCGTACGCGAATGTTGATCTACTACCTACCCATGGACTCGAACTTAGATCTAGTTTCCGCAGTAGCTCAGGGGAAACAGTTACAACCTGGCGATCGCTTAATTATTGGTACTCAGCCTCGGTTTCGTCCTAAACGCCAATCCTGGGTACAGAAACTGTTGAAAGTTTTCACAAACTTACAACAGTTTCAGCATCATGCTCAACCAATGTTAGTAGTGACCCTTTTCCTACTTCTGATAATTTTTACGGCCACATTGACTTATGTGTGTGTCAACCTAGAAACCTCTATTGTTGATGCTCTATATTTTTCTGTGGGTATGATTACCGGTGCTGGTGGTCAAGAAGAAGTAGCAGAAAAGTCCCCAGACACTATTAAGGTATTTACTGCTGTGATGATGTTAGTAGGGGCTGGTGTGATTGGGATTTGCTATGCTCTGCTAAACGATTTTGTCTTAGGTACCCGACTCAAACAGTTTTGGGATGCGGCGAGAGTTCCCTACAAAAATCACTACGTTGTATGTGGACTGGGAAATGTAGGACTCCAAATCCTATACCAACTTCATGCCCAAGGCCATGAATTGGTGGTGATTGAAAGTAACCCCAACAATCGTTTCCTGAACATTGTTCGTTCTCTTGGTATTGCAGTTATTTACGGAGATGCCAGTTTACCTGCTACACTCACAGCAGCACACATTCAACGAGCGGAAGCCCTCTTAGCAGTTACTAGTGATGATACAGCCAATTTAGAAATTGCTCTAAGTGCCAAAAGTCTAGCTTCAAAATTGTCAGTGGTTGTCCGCAATCAAGACCCCCACTTTTCCCACATGGTACAGCAAGTGTTTGAATTTGAAGCAGTATTGTCTCCGACAGAACTAGCCACTCCTTCCTTTGCAGCTGCGGCATTAGGTGGACAAGTGTTAGGCAATGGTATGATTGGCGATACGCTTTGGGTTGCCTTAGCCACGAAAATTACCATCGAACATCCCTTCTGTGGACGCCGTGTTAAAGATGCTGCTAGGTCTGCTGACTTTGTGCCACTGTATCTAGAAACTAAGTATCAAACCATTCATGGCTGGGATTTATTGGAAATTAACCTAGCCGCTGGTGATCTGTTATATCTAACCATGCCAGCAGTTGGTTTAGAGCAATTGTGGCGCACAACACCGCCTCAAATGATGGTGAGGTAACTGAAGAAATGATCTAACCATGAATGATGAACCCTAGCTATTGTCTAAGGTTCATCATTCATCACTGATTACCCATGATTACTCGTGCAGGATTAGGGTAGCTAGAAAATACCGACTAGGACAATAGAAGTCATTAAGAAACCAGCCAATATCAGAAGCATACCAGGTAGGTTCAACCAATGTTTAACTTCCTCTGATTCTTGAGGCCACTCTTGTTGCTGAAGTTGCATCTGTCGGATCAGATCGGAAATTGCTTCAGCATCCTTGACATGGTGTAGTGCCTTGGTTTCACCATCAGGGTATTTTACTATGAAGTAAGTGGGAATTTTGAGGTGATCCCCTGTAATATCAATCGTATCCACAGCAACCTGCTTCGCTTTTTCCTCAAGAGTTTGGGGTTCAGTGGCAATTCTATCCCCTGGGTTAGCTGTTAACTTAACTCCCATTCCCATTGGTGATGCGTAGCTGACCATAAAAACCTCCAGATAGGTCACAGTCTTTTATTAGGTGCGCTTGACCCATTAAGCATTAAATTCGCTCTTTGTGCGCACTTCTGGATTTTATTTTACGTAACTTGGAAAACAAGTATTCAGCTTAAGGGCGATATTTTATTTAAATTATCAATACTTTAGATTTTTTAGTAATTTAGCTAAAATTGCAGCGGTTTCCTGTAATTAAATGTAATCTAGTAAATGTAATTTAGCAATTTTTTATTGAAAATCACCCTGACTCCGATAGTTCCAGCAATACTGATTACAAGCTGTTACTGTTCACGAATCCAATCGGATTGCTATAGATTAATAATTAATTTTTTGTTAATTTACTTAAATTTAGATAGCTTATAGCCCAAAAAGGAACTTACTGCTCTAAGTTACTAGTTGTGTATAAATTTTATTGTTTGTATTAATAGATAACTATGTTAAAAAAATGTAAATAAATGATTATTTTTGCGATCGGATGTTAAATTAAGGCGGCAACCATATCGCAATCGAAGTAAGAGAGCATCTATGGAACTCATTCAACTGTTAACCGAAAGCCTGGGAGTGCAAGAAAATCAAGCCCAAGGCGGAGCTGGACTTATTTTCCAACTGGCAAAGGACAAGCTGGGAGATGATAGTTTTGCCGAAGTAGCGCAATATATTCCAGGGATAAATGATTTGCTCCAAGCAGCACCAAAAAGTGGTGGCATAATGGGAGCCTTGGGAGGATTAGCAGCATCAAGGGGTGGTGGGCTTGGACAATTAGGCACTCTAGCTACCCTGGCAGGAGGTTTTTCTCAACTAAAAATGGAGAGTGATATGATTTCCAAATTTCTACCGATTGTCCTCTCTTTCGTTCAAAGCCAAGGTGGAGACGAGATCAAAAACCTTTTGGCAAAAGTGTTGAGCTAGAGTGATTGATTGGATGGGATACTCTTAAACCGTAATTAATCGGGATAAACCCGGTACCACGGGTCAAGGTGCAATTTATTGTGGTCTAAGTGAGGATTGGTCATACAGCAATTGGAGTTAAGCCTGCCATTCATCTATTTAGACGTTCCTCAAATCCCGTTGAGGAGTTCCTTAAAAGCCTTAGTCTTGGTATGTTTAGAGTTAAGGTGCGATTCGTTGGCTAGAAACCTTATCTCGTAAGAGATTTGGGGGATTAGCCG
>WTKN01000341.1 GCA_011524395.1 Moorena sp. SS36440bin_2 | reverse complement strand
TAGCACCCGACAACACTAACCCTTGCCCACTACCAACAGCTAAGTTACCCTGATTCCTGATTTGAGGTTGATGTTGACCTAGGGCATTGGTAAAGAAGGCACCCGGTTGGATAGTCAGTAAGTTACTTTTTTCTGGCTCTGTGGCACTGAACAGTCCCTGTTGACCCAATTTAATCCCATCAGCTGTGGTAGCAATAAATGAGCCAGCTACATCTAATCGAGCATTGTTGCCAAAGTGAATGCCATTGGGATTAACTAAGTAAAGATTTGCTGAGCCATTTACTCCCAAGGTGCCGAATATCCGTGATTGACTCCCTCCTGTGACACGAGTGAGGATATTAGCTATACCATTGGGGTTGGCAAAGTAGACCTTTTGTCCTTGATTGACATTAAATTCCAGGAAACTGTGGAACAGGTTACTGCCTCGGATCGCTCCGCCTTCGATTAAGTCTCGAAATTCTTGGGGAGTAACAATTGAGTGTTCTACCCCCAAGGTCTCATCGCTTATAATCTGGGAGTGAGCAGCAGTCTGAAAAACTGCCCAAGCTGTGCTAGATATTAATAAGATTGGGAGTTTTGAGTACAAAAAAAACATTTTTGCTCCTGTACCGTGGAAGACTGCTATCCCTTAATTTCGTGGTTATTTTTGTATTATAAAATGGTTATATATCCCCTAAAAAAACTACCAAAATTACCTCATAATCCAAATAAATGATACAATGATGATTAAATAAAACAAAGACAAGTTTATTTCACTAAAATTTACCAAATATAAAAAAATAATGTGTTAAATTAATGTTTAAAAGTATTTTGAAGATAAATGATAACCAATTCAGCTTAACTTAACATTAAACCTTTAGGCACACAAAACCAGCGAAAGTCTTTTTTCCTCAATCAGCGCTGAGGTACTTTCACGAAAGGATGAGCAAAGCTATGGCAATAATTCACCAAAACAGTCAACAACAGCGACTATTTATTAAGGGATGGTTAGTAATTCCTTGCCATCTCCCTCTAGCCCTTTGGCTACTAATCACAAATCTACCTGCTATTGCCTATCAGTCCAATGCCCCAACCTCCTCAGCAGAAGCAGTTGTCCAATACTCCTCCAATCCGTCAGCACTGCTGCAACAGGGAAAAGAACACTATCAAGCTGGACAATTCTTTGAAGCGGCTACCCTTTGGCAACAAGCCGCAACAACTTATGCATCCTCAGGAGCAAGTATAACCTACGCCCAAGCCCTTAACTATTTATCCTTAGCTCAGCAAGAATTGGGACAATGGGAGCAAGCTCAAGTCGCGATCGCGGAAAGTCTAACCATACTGCAAAGTGTTGAGAAACTAGATTCAAAGGGCATTCTGCTTCTGGCTCAAGCCTTGAATACCCAAGGAAGCCTGCAACTGGCACAAGGACAAACCAAAACTGCTTTGGAAACCTGGGAGCAAGCGGAAGCTACTTATGCTAGGGCTAAGGATGAAACGGGAAAAGTAATCAGCCAAATCAATCAAGCCCAAGCCTGGCAATTTTTAGGGCAGTATCGACGGGCAAGAAATCTCTTAGAGCAACTTGTCACAGACCTTGAAAATCAACCGGATACCCTACTGAAAGCTGATGGGTTGAGAAGTTTGGGCATTGCACTACAAGTTGCTGGTGATTTACTTCAATCAAAGAAACTATTAGAACAAAGTTGGGCAATTAGCAAGCAATTTAATTCCCCGTCAGATACTAGCCCTACCCTACTTAGCATTGGCAATGTTGCTAGAGACTTACAACGATATGATGTGGCTTGGACATACTACCAAGAGGCGGATAAATTAGCACCAGATGGCATTCCCAAAGTTCAGGCTCAACTCAATAAAATCAGTCTTTTAGTTAGGGTAAAAAAATGGGATAAGGCACTGTCGTTAATTACAACTATTGAGTCAAACCTCTCCAAGCTACCTCCTAGTCGATTGGCAATTTATGCTAGGGTGAATCTGGCAGAAAGTATGATTAAGCTAAAGAATAGCGAAAAGGAAGGTATTCAACTATCATATACCTCTAAAATTGCCCCTAAAATTGCATCAAAAATTGTATCAAAAATTGCTAACGTATTGGCAATAGCCATTCAAGAAGCTAGACAACTTCAAGATGCCCGCGCTGAAGCTTATTCTCTGAATAAACTGGCTAAGCTTTACCTACAAAATCAGCAGTGGGAAGATGCTCAAAGCCTGACAGAGCAAGCTCTACAAATAGCTCAAACTATTAATGCCGGAGATATTATTGCTCTGGCGGCAACACAACTGGGGCAGATTCTGAAACAGCAAGGGGATATCCCAGGCGCGATCGCGGCTTATGAAACTGCCTACAATAACCTTCAATCCCTAAGGAGTGACTTAGTTGCCATTAATCCTGATGTGCAATTTAAATTCCAAGAAAGTATCGAACCGATTTATCGAGATTTAGTCAGCCTGTTATTAACTCCGTCTCAAGCTGGGATCAAGAAAGGGGCGGTTAGCCAGTCTAACCTCAAAAAAGCTCGTGAAGTGATTGAAGCGTTGCAACTGGCAGAGTTAGATAACTATTTTCGAGATGCTTGTTTAGATACTGAGGCAATTGTCATTGATGAAATTGATGTCGAGGCTGCTGTAATTTATCCAATTATTTTAAGCGATCGCATAGAAGTCATCCTTTCGGTTCCCAATCAACCTCTAAGCCACTACACTACTCTTCTCCCAGAGGACAAAGTCAAAGCTAGACTAAGACAAGTTTACTCATCTATGTCTCCTGGTTATCCCAATAATGAGCGGTTGCGACTGTCTGAGCAAATATATGACTGGCTGATCCGACCGGCAGAAACAGAATTGGCAAACAGTAACATTAAAACCTTGGTATTCGTGCCAGATGGGTTCTTGCGAAATTTGCCCATGGCAGCTCTCTACGATGGTAAACAGTATCTGGTCGAAAACTATAGTATTGCTATCTCTCCTGGGTTACAACTTTTTCCTCAAAGACTTCAGAGAGTTGAACTGAACGTCTTAGTGGCTGGGTTGACCGAAGCTCGCCAAGGCTATACTCGTTTACCTGGTGTGGCTGGAGAAGTCCAAGAAATTACGGATAAAGTTACTACAGACGTTTTACTCAATCAGGAATTTACCCGTACAACCTTCCAAACCGCAATTGATAGCACCCCCTTTCCCATTGTTCACCTAGCTACTCATGGTCAATTCAGTTCTAACCCAAAGGAAACATTCCTACTCACCTGGAATGATCGAATTGGCATTAAAGATTTCGATTTACTATTCCAAAAAAGACGACTAGGAATTCTCGAACCTATAGAACTACTGGTAATGAGTGCCTGTCAAACTGCAGCCGGGGATAATCGTGCCACCCTAGGATTAGCAGGATTTGCGTTACGTTCAGGAGCTCACAGCACTTTAGGTAGTCTCTGGTCAGTCAGCGACGAATCAACCACTAACTTAATGAAAGAGTTTTATCAGAGCCTGATTCAGACTAAGCCGTCGATGACTAAGGCTGAAGCTCTGCAACAAGCACAACTGAAATTGCGTCAAGATCCATTATATAGACATCCCTATTTTTGGGCATCCTTTGTATTAGTAGGGAATTGGTTATAGCCGACTAACTAATAGTTTACTAAGAGGTTAATTATAACATGAATAAGTTTATTTGTAAAACTCTTTTATCAGCAACAGTAACTGGAACATTGATCTTGGCATCAACTGCACTCCAGGCAAGTCCATCAGTTAAAGAAGGAGAAATTCTACCCCGAGATTATCGCATCAGTCTGGAATTTGATTTCCCCTCAGATGAGGAAGTTCCCACAACCAGTGTCGGTGGAGGGGTGCGAGGAAATGTAGAATTTGACCTACCCGGAGACTCCGCCAGCCCCAGAACTAGCATCGGTGGGGGTTCCAGAGGAGATGTAGAATTTGACCTACCCGGAGACTCCGCCAGCCCCAGAACTAGCATTGGTGGGGGTTCCAGAGGAGATGTAGAATTTGACCTACCCGGAGATTCGGCCAGCCCCAGAACTAGCATCGGTGGGGGTTCCAGAGGTAGTAAACTCCCCCTAACCGCATTGCTTCCACCCACAAAACACGGCTACACCGTATCACCCCGTCCAACTCTATTTGTTTATATGCCCGCCCTGGGAGCGACTGATGTTTTTTTCAGTTTGCAAGATGAACAGGGTAATTCCCATTATCACACAACCCTCAAAAGTTCTGGCCAGGAAGGAGTGATGAGTATTAGCCTACCAGAAGCAGCACCAGAATTAAAGATTGGTAAAAACTACCTCTGGTACTTGGCACCCATTGAACCAGACGGTATCCTGCGACCTGATAATTATTCAGTAAGTGGGTGGGTTAAACGGGTCAAATCAAAGGTAAGTGACCAAGGATCATCCAGGTCCGCGATCGCGTTGGCTACTGAATATGCTAAGGCGGGAATATGGTACGATACCCTAGAGGTTTTAGTTACTGCTCAACGGTTGGATCCTGACAATACAACCCTGGCCAATGAGTGGAAAGATTTACTCGAACAAGTGGGACTGGATGCGATCGCAACTCAGCCGATGGCAGAGGAGTTGTAATTCTTGAGAAGTTGTGAGTTTAAGCGATTAGCTACCAAACTAATCGCGCTTTGATATAGCAATTCTCAGCAACTTTTGAGGGATATTGCTTATCCTTTTAAGGCAAAAGGCATGCAGATAAAAGGCAATAAGGATATTCAATCTTGCCTCTTGCCTCTTGCCTCTTGCCTTTCCCAAGCGCTAGTATTTTTATAACTCAAAGGGGAATACTATAAACACACAACATCAACAAAATAACCAACATTAAAGCCAAATGTGGCAAACCATAAAACAACAGATTAAAGAGTGGGGAACAGTCCTCTTCATCGCGCCGAGTATAGCAGGATTGGTGATTTTAGGAAGCAATGCTGGACTGTTTCGGATGCTGGAATGGGCAAGCCAAGACCAATTATTTCGGCTGCGTCCAAAAGAATCTGTTGACGAGCGAATTGTCCTGGTCACCATTGATGAAGCCGATATCAAATATGTTGAGCAATGGCCGATGTCAGATCGGGTTATGGCTCAGCTAATTCGGAATATCAAAGCCCAGCAACCAAGAGCAATCGGAATTGATATTTATCGAGACCTAGTGGTTGAACCTGGACATGATGAACTGGTAGAGGTGTTTGAGTCTACCCCAAATGTGATCGGAATTGAGAAAATTGCTGGCAACCCCATTGCAGGGCCACCAGTGCTGGATAAATTGAGTCAGGTAGCAGCTAACGACGTACTCATCGATGGGGATAGCAAAATCCGGCGAGGGATCATTCTTCTGGGCAAACCTGATGGTACCCGTAAGCAAGGATTTGGTGTGAAACTAGCACTAATGTATTTGGCACAAGACGGTATGAAACTTGAGCCGATCAATCCCGACAAAAAGATATACGGTTTAGGTAAAGCCAAGTTTGTCCCCCTTTCCAGTAATGATGGAGAATACAGTAAAGCAGAGATGGGAGGATACCAAATATTATTGAACTATCGGGGCGGTGAGGAGAGCTTTTTGACTATCTCCATGAGTGATGTTCTTGACAATCGCATTCCCCCAAATTTGATGGGCGATCGCATTGTTTTCTTGGGGGCAAAAGCCCCAAGTCTCAATGACAATCACCTCACTCCCTACAATAGTACCTTACTAACTCCCACCGAATTAATACCAGGTATAGCAATTCACGCCAATATCAGCAGCCAGATTTTGAGTGCAGCTAATGAAGGTCGTCCCATGCTTCGAGCATCAGTAAAATCCCTTAATTGGCTCTGGATTGTGTTCTGGTCTGGATATAGTGCTACTCTTGGAACCATGTATGTCCGTAGGCGATGGGTAACTGGAGTTGGCACCCTTATAGCTGGAGTTATAATTATTTCCAGTTCCTATATTGCCTTTTTATCTGGCTGGTTGATTCCCATATTTACACCCTTGTTTACCGTTGTCAGTGCTGCAGTTGTCAGTATTAGTACCACACTTTGGAACAACCTCAAAGAGTCCTATCGGGAATTAGAAAAACAACATAAACTATTGCAAGAAGCTCACCTGCAATTAGAAAAAACTAATACGTCCTATAGCAGATTTGTTCCCTTTGAATATCTTAACTTTCTTCAAAAAGAAACTATTCTTGATGTATATCTTGGCAACCACGTCAGTAAAGAAATGGCGATCATGTTCTCCGATATTCGCTCTTTCACTACCCTTTCAGAAACCATGACCCCGAAGGAAAACTTCGACTTTGTTAATGCTTACCTCAAGCGTGTCAGTCCCGAGATTCGCAATCAAAACGGGTTTATCGTCAAGTTTCTCGGAGATGGTATCATGGCTGTTTTCCCTGATGGCACCGATGAGGCAGTAGCAGCGGGAATTGCCAAGCAAATCAGAGTGGAAGAATACAATCACAGACGTATTGCCAAAGGCTATCTACCAATTAAAGTAGGGATTGGCATTCATGTGGGTCAGATGATGGTGGGAATGGTAGGAGAGACATTTCGGATGCAAGGGGATGCTTTTTCGGATAATGTAAACTTAACTGCTCGTTTAGAAGGGTTAACTAAGTTTTATGGCGTGTCTTTGTTAATCTCCGAGCAAGCTTTAGAGCAATTGAGTAATCCTAGTCAATACCAGATTCGGTTTCTTGATCGAGCAATTGTTAAAGGAAAAAATGAACCAATTGCTGTTTATGAAGTCTTGGAAGGAGAGCCTGAACAACTCAGGGAATTAAAGTTAACAACCCAGTCAGAATTTCAGCTAGCTATAGATTACTACCGAACTCAAGAATTTGACAAAGCTAAAGCGTGTTTTAATCAAGTGTTAGCTGTCAATCCTAACGATAAGACAGCGTTATTGTATGTAGAGCGAATTAATCAATTAATGGTGCAAGGGGTACCCCAGGATTGGGATGGGGTGTGGCGGTTTACCCAGAAATAGCAAGGGTGCATCTGATATTTGTAACAAAGAAGGGGAAGTGTTGGAAGTCTTGGAAGTCTTGGAATTTTCTTAGAATTTTTGCCTAATTGCAAAAGCGATACAGCGCGATGCACCCAAACTTTGAAACCCAGCTGTCAAATCATTACCAAGAAACCTGTCAAATCCCAAATATCGATTGAAGGTGTTTTCGAATATGATTGGTACTAGTATCGTTTTCTTGTGTTTCACCTACCGTTATTCCTAATTGCTCTAGGGTCTCCTTACGTTTTGATAATTCTTCGGAAATTTGGTCAGCTAAATCTTTGTGCTTTACCAAAAGACTCTTTAAATTTTCCCGGTCTACCACAAACAGAATCGTGTCTTCTAGGGTACGAAGGGTAGCCGTACGGGGGGTACCCAGAAGCAAAGACATCTCTCCAATAAATTCCCCTGGCTTGCGGGTGGCAACCCGTTTTCCGATTGATTCCACAAAAACTTCAACTAAACCAGATAAAATGATATAAAATGAATCCCCTGGGTCGTTTTCTTCACAGATTATATCCCCTGGTTTGAGCATTTGACGATATCCTTGCTGAATTATATGTCGCAGTTCGCTATCGCTACACTTTTCAAAGAAACTCACCTTCCGCAAAAGATCCCGCAGGGTCACTTTTCCAGTAGATTGGGCTTTTACTTTATTTTTTTTTGTAGTGGTTACAGCTTTGTTAGAGAGGGATTCATTTTTATAATATGAGCCGTTAGCAGCACCAGTTTTTTGAGATGTTTGTTGAGGTTTTTGTACCAGAAATTCTAAGTCCTTAAGATTTCGGATATACAAGTCTCTCTGAGGCTCAGCGTGATCGATTCCCTGCTCACGAAGTTCCTCTTCTATCAGATAATATAAACTACTCTGAATTGATTCCATGTTTGGTGGATTGTCGATCCATACTAGGAGTTCAAAATCCATGCCGTCTCCAAACCCTTTAAAATATACTTCAGGAGGAGGAGATGCTAAAACTTCTGGCTCTTTGCGAGCCGCTTGTAACAGTACCTCGGTGACGATGACTGGATCGCTTTCATCGGGAACATCAACAGGAATTCTGATCCGAGCTCTAGGATCTTGATAACTCCAGTTAACCACATTGTTTTCTAGGAAACTAGTATTCGGAACAATAACAAACACCCCATCATTGGTGCGGATAGTGGTGGAACGAATCGAGATTTTTTCTACAATTCCTGAGAGGTCATCAACTTTGACATAGTCTCCCACCTTAATTGGTTTTTCAAACAGAATTGCTAGACCACTGATAAAGTTGGCGGTTAAATTCTGAAGTCCGAAGCCTAAACCAATACCCATTGCCCCTGCAAAAACAGTCAGGGAACTGAGGTTAATCCCAGCCGTTTGGAGAACAACCAAAAGTCCTAAGACAGTTAGAACATAGCCGATCAGGGAGGACAATGCTTCGCGAGTCCCACGATCTAACCCCAAGCGAGTTAGTACCCGACGCTTAATCACGTCCTGAAGTTTACGAGCTATATATAAGGTTACGATAGCCATAACTATGAGTTGGACTATCATAATCAGAGACAGCTCTTGGGTGCCCAGCTGAAACAGTTTGGTGGTAAACACCTTCGAGACGATGTTCCAGACTTTGCTCAGCCATTCAAAAATCAAAGCCATAATTCAGTTATTTATTAGTCAATCAAATTGTAAGTATGCAGCGCTCAGGTAATGCGCTACGCGCACCCTACGCGAACAACTCTTAAGTTTAATATAATTAAACCACTGAAGAGCTAATTTATAACGTAAATCTTAAGCGCTCAAATCCCTTGACAGATATGGATTTCAGGTAAGAGGGGGCAAACTACTTACACCGATCAGCTTCGCTGCGCCAAAGGCGATCGCCTTTGGCGTGGCCTACGGCCAATCGCATAAGCGCGGAAGCTGAGGCCAGAGGCCACAACGCTTCCGGAGCGTAGGGTGGCCAAAGGTCTTATTCATGAAAGGAAGGATTGCACCCCAATGGTTATAGCCCCTAGAAGCGTGAACTAAGAGTGAAGGTCTTGGATACTCAGTAGATCCCCTGTACCAGCCTAGGGTCAATCTGCATGCTCCAAGTCCAACGGAGCCACTTGTGCAAAAGCCGGTCTAGCCTCTGGTGAGATGGATCAAATTGATGTGTAGCCGTAATTTTCCGAATTGCTATTAGCCTAGTTTCGTTGGCATTATGTTCATATAAATTTCATATTTTTTTCATAAAATTTAGATTATATTCACAATATGACCATGACTTCACATTTAATTCATAATCTAGTTCATAAAAGCTAATTAGGGGTTTGAGCACTCAGAAATTTAGAGGCTAAATGATGTTAAATATCGTTATATCAATTCCCACTAATTTTCCCATCAATTAACCGATGTTAATGTTGATTTTTTATGTAGGAAATGACCTTTATGCCCTGGATAGTTCTCAGGTCGTGGAGGTAATTCCCAGAGTCAACCTCCGAAAAATACACCAAGCTCCTGACTATGTGGCTGGTTTGTTTAACTACCGAGGTGCAATTGTGCCAGTCATCGATCTATGCCATTTAATTCAAGGGACTCCCAGCCGCTCCCACTTAAGCACGCGGATTATAATGGTCAATTATGTTGCTCAAAATAATACTCATTACTCCATCGGTTTGATGTCAGAAAGAATCACTGAAACCTTAAAAAAACCAGATACTGAGTGGGTCGATGCCGGAGTTCAAATAAATGACGCTCCTTATTTAGGAGAAATGATTATGGATGAAAAAGGCATGATCCAACGAATTCGGCTAGAGTATTTGTTATCGGAGTCCCAACAGATATACTTATTACCTGGAGCAGACAATCAAAAACTACCAACTAACTAACAACTAAGAACTAATAGTAATGATTCAGGCGACTATTGAGGCTTTGCTGAGAAAAAAAATCGGTTTGGATGGCAGTACTATTGGTTCTAGGCAGATTGCTAGAGCGATAGAAACCAGACGATTGGCTTGTGGCTTACCGGATCCGCAAACGTATCTGCAACAACTGCAAACCTCACCTCAAGAACTAGAAACACTGATTGAAACGGTCGTTGTCTTAGAAACTTGGTTTTTCCGGGACAGACAACCCTTTGGGTTTCTGAGTCGTTACGTCATATCTGAGTGGTTGGCTAACCCCAACCACCCCATCCTGCGGGTGTTAAGTATACCCTGTTCTACAGGAGAAGAACCTTACTCCATTGCTATGACCTTGCTGGATGCGGGTTTGACTCCTAATCAGTTTCGAGTCGATGCTATTGATATCAGTAAGGAAGCATTGGGCAAAGCTCGACATGCTCTGTACAGCAGGAATTCCTTTCGGGGGAACCAACTACAGCAACAGAAACGCTATTTTAAGCAAACAGCAGATGGTTATGAATTATGTCCGTTGGTGCGCAATACCGTTAATTTCAAGCATGGTAATATCCTAGACCCCTTGGGCTTGGCTCAGAGCAACTATGACATTATATTCTGCCGCAATTTATTGATTTATTTGGATAAATCTGCCCGCTTCCGTGCTATACAACTCTTAGATCGGTTATTAATGCCTAAAGGTTTGCTGTTTGTGGGGTCTGCTGAAACAGGAGTAATAACTACCAATCAATTTGTGTCCGTTCGCTGTCCCTTTGCTTTTGCCTATCAGAAGGTGAAACATCTTAGACAACCCCAGACCAGGGACTCTCAACAGGGGCGCAGGAGAAATTGGGAAACCTCATCCTCACTACCAACTCATAAGTCCCTCCCCTCTGCCCTGGTTAATCGACAGTCTAAAGGAATCAAACAATCCTGCTTACAAAGGGAGCTTGAAAAGGGACAAGAATCCTTGCTTGAAAAAGCCAGGAGATTAGCCAATCAAGGAAGTTTGGAGGAAGCGGCGACATTGTGCAAAACTTACCTAAGTCAAAATTTGACTAGTGCTGAGGCTTATGTGTTACTCGGAGAAGTCCATCAGGCCTTGGGCAATGACGAGCAGGCTGAGCAATGCTTCCAGAAAGCAGTTTACCTGAAACCGAATTACTACGAAGCACTCTTTCATCTGGCTTTACTTCAAGAAAATCGTGGGGATCTGGCTAAAGCTACGGTAATCCGACAGCGAATTCAACGACTACAAAACTTAAACAGTCAATAGCAACAGGGGCTACTTGAAATTAAATGAAAATTGCAACTAAACTACTAGGTCTACTAATCTTCTCTAGTTTGACCATACTTTTAGGGGGGGGAATTAGCTGGATAGGACTGTCAAAGTTAGCGGCTGAAATCGGTAAGATAGCTGAAGAGGATCTCCCCCTAATCGAGAACATGACGGAAATGCAAGAAAGTCAACTTGCTCAGGGGGTTAATTTTGAACGGGCCTTTCGATTTAATTACCGATATACAGAAAGCGCCACTGCCAGAAACAGGTTTACTCAAGCCAGAGCGGAGTTCAACCGACGGGATGGATTAGTGGATGACGCTCTTCTAAAAGTTAATAACATTGTCAAACGTGAAATCAAAAAAGCCTTAAGTAATCAGCAAAAAGAAGGCTGGTCAGAGTTTCAATCTGAATTAAATTTATATAGCACAATGCATGACCGCTATGGTGATAAATCTGAGGAAGCGTTCAGGTTAATTCTTAGCAATCAACCCGATCAAGCGGAATTGGCGGCAGAACGGATGCAAGAGTCCCGAGAAGAACTTAAAGCAGAAATGAGGAGTCTGTTGGGGCGAGCTATTACATTGTCTAAAAACTCAGCCAATCTTGCTAAACAAGACCAACAACGTACAATCAACATCGTACTGATTGCTTTCATTTTAATCATTGGGGTGACTCTAGGGTTTGGAATTTTTGTTACCCGCGATATCGTTAATTCCTTAAACAAAGCAGTAGATTTAGCAGAAGAGGTTTCGGCTGGTAATCTGAGTACCAAGGTAGAGATTACCTCAACGAATGAAATTGGACAATTACTGGCATCTCTCAAAAAGATGACTGAAAATCTCAATTCATTGATCTATAAGGTGCAACAGTCTGGCATCCAAATGACTAGCTCCACTACCCAAATTGCGGCGTCTGGTAAGCAATTAGAAGCAACCATGACCGAACAATTAGCCTCCACCAACGAGGTGACAAGCACAGCTCAAGAAATTGCCAATACCTCTGGGCAATTAGTTCAAACTATGGAGCAAGTCGCTCAGCTGTCTCAAATTACTGCTGATGCTGCTAGCCATGGTCAACAAGACCTGATGCGTATGGAAAGTACCATGCGTCACTTAGCCAATGCTACTAGTTCTATTTCTGCCAAACTGGGGGTGATGAATGAAAAAGCCAATAATATCAGTAGTGTTGTCACCACTATTACTAAAGTAGCCGATCAGACTAATTTACTATCCCTCAACGCTGCCATTGAAGCGGAGAAAGCAGGAGAATATGGGGCGGGTTTTGCGGTTGTGGCTCGGGAAATTCGTAGGCTAGCTGACCAAACTGCAGTGGCTACCCTTGAAATTGAGACCATGGTAAAAGAGATGCAATCAGCGGTGTCAACTGGGGTGATGGAAATGGATAAATTTAGCAAAGATGTCAGTACTAGTGTCGAAAATGTCGGCAAGATTAGTGAACAAATTGCTAAAATAATTGAGCAAGTGCAGAGCCTAACTCCCCAGTTTGATATGGTAAATAAACGTGTGGAAAATCAATCGGAAAGTGCTCAACAAATTAGCGAGGCAATGGTTCAATTAAGCGAAGCATCACAACAAACCGCTGACTCTCTAAGAGATACGAATAATGCTCTGGAACGATTGGATGATACTGCCCAAGAATTACAAACAGAAGTTTCAGTCTTCCAAGTTTAGACGTAAGCCGTCAGCCTTGGCCTTGGCCAAAAGGCCACGCAACGCTAATGGCCACGCTACTTGAGGTGCCTTCAGCTTTTTAATCACGGAAAACTTAGGGAAAAGGCTCTGGAGACGAAGATATAAATAGTGCTTTGGAACGATTGGATCATGCTGCCCAAGGATTAAAATCAGAAATTTCAGTTTTTAAAGTCTATCAGTAATAGCAATATTCTTTATTATTGCAAGATAGATTAGGGTGATGGGGTATCTGCTGAGGAGCGAAGGAGGAGATAGTCAGAAGTATTTACGGTTTTTCACCAATACAGTAAGTAGGCCAATTCAATGCACATGATTTTACCAATAAAATCCGAATAATTTATGTCGGTATTATAATTAGGGTATTAATGGGTAATCCCTAATACTTAATCCCTAATACTTAATCCCTAATACTTAATCCCTAATACTTAATCCCTAATGACTAATGACGATGAAGATTCAAACAAAACTTATAGGCTTGCTAAGCTTTTGTGGCTGTCTTGTGTTAGTGAGTGTTGCCATCAATTGGATCGGACTATCAAAGTTATCAGGCGACATCGCTGAGATGACTAAACAAGATCACATTAATTCTGAGCATATGATAGACCATATGCAAGAGATGCAGACTCTACATCGAAAAAGTCAAACCCTGATTAATATTGTTTCAACTGTCTGTATGATCAGCATTGTTACAGCTGTAATTATAGGGATAGTTATCATCCGTGATATTGTAAACTCTTTAAACAAAGCAGTCGCCATAGCCAAAGAGATATCCGCTGGTAATCTCACACCCCAAGTAGAGTTCACCTCTGATGATGAGATTGGTCAGTTACTGAAAACCCTCAAATTCATGACCATAAACCTTAATTCACTTATGTCTAAAGTGCAGCAGTCTGGTTTCCAAATTACTAGATCAACCAAACAGATGGCTGCCTCTGGCAAGCAATTAGAAGCAACAGTAACTGAACAGCTAGCCTCGACTAACCAAGTGACAGCAACTGCCCAAACAATTGCAGCAACTTCTGAGGAATTAGTTAAAACTATGGATCAAGTTGCTCAGCTGGCTCACCGTACTGCTCACGGGGCTAGCCAGAGTCAAAAAGACTTAGAACAGATGGAAAAAAGTATGCGTCTGTTGATAGAAGCTACTAGATCTATTTCCCAACAATTGGGGGTGATGAATGAAAAAGCTAATAACATTAATAGCGTGGTAACCACCATTAATAAGGTAGCAGATCAGACGAATTTACTAGGGTGCATCTCATCTTTGTAAAAACATCATTAATAAAGCATCCCATTTAGGTA
>WTKN01000008.1 GCA_011524395.1 Moorena sp. SS36440bin_2 | reverse complement strand
GGACCAGGGACCAGGGACCAGGGACCAGGGACCAGGGACCAGGGACCAGGGACCAGGGAAGAGGCAAGTCGGAAGAGGGAAAAAATAATGTATACCTCATAGCTATGATAAACGCTATATCCCTCTTCTGTCACTCTCCGGTTTTTCCTATTATTAAGACTTTCTACAAACAAGGTATATTAAGCAATACAGCGTTCGATGATGACATTTTGAAAATTTTAGCACTCTCATGAATTTATACTCATAAAAAAGCTGGCTATCGCTGGATATACAAAGGTTCTAGAATGCGCGAAATGGCAAAAGTTTTCGGAGAGTGACAGAAAAGGGATATATTGCGCGAAGTTTGAACAGTCAGCGCTTTCAGGGCAATAGCTGCATCTCGCTCAACTTTCTATAGCGTTTCTTTGTTTGGTCGTAAGCATTCAGCTATCAGCCCTCAGCTATCAGCCCTCAGCTATCAGCCCTCAGCTATCAGCCAAAGGCCTATGGCCAACGGCTGACCCATAACTACTGTTCCCTTAGCGTGCGCGTAAGGCATATGCTTAGATGGGATTTTCCTCAGACTTTCAACTCTGATTAATCTCGAACTATTAAATTCTCCTGAGGTTTATTTTAAGCATTAGGCTGACAGCTGACAGCTGACGGCTGAATGCTTACGTTTGGTCAGGTAAATACTTTAATCTGAAAACCTTGTTAATTAAGCTTAGTTTTAGGGAGCAAGGAGCAAGGAATAAAATTTAGATGTTGCACTCATGTTGTAAAAAAGCTAATCGATTAGCTTTTGGTTTTATTCGGGACTGAAGTTCATGACTATTATTCATTCTTGAGATTTTTTTTTAATATATCTCTGATTTTGGGATTTTGCCAATCCTGAGATTTACCTAATTTAGGGTGTAGCATTCCGGCGGGATAATTTAAACAGTAACAGTAATACTACCATAATATCAGTAATTTAATAATTAATTTTACTGATAATTTCAGCATTTATACTCATTTTTAATAACATATTTTTGTTCTTTTAAAACGATCAAGATAGTGTCTAATACGAGTATTTTACCCTTACACACGGGTCATGTATATTTTGAGGAGTGATCACAATCATTGAAACAACAAAAATATACCTTGTAAGCATCTATCCCATAGAGATGGATATTGCCATCCTCCCAATACAGTTTTTTTCTTAACTATTAGGTGCGCTTGACCCATTAAGAATTAAATTCGCCAACGGAAAGCGCACCTACAAGAATTTATGAAAATATTGGGGCATCATACCCTCGCGATCGCTACTTTTTTAAGCTACCGAATTACCGTATTATGTTTACCCCTGTGATTCTCGATTGGGGATCATAATCCTGAACCGTTTACATACATTTTCAGACAATATTCCTTAATGTTGGATGGATATCCTTGAGTGGAATGGGTTTGGAAGAACTGAAAACCACAATCAAAACATTGGTAATTTTGTTTACCTCGACGGTGATGGTTTTTACGAATTTGGCCAGATTGTCATCTGGGACATTTCATGTCTCTATTATCCAAATCATACCGCCATGATGCAACGCCGGATTTTGTATAACTTATTCAGAGCATTTATACTATAACAATAACATCTATTTTAGCGGCTTTTCCGGACTTACTATTCCAAGCTGTTAGTTCAAACAATTTCAAAGATAGCTATACCTTGATTTTTGACTTTAACGTCCTAAAATAACGGTAAATAATTGCAAAAATTATTGTGTACCAATAATTTTGGACATCATATTAATAATTTAACATCACAGGTACGGAAAAGCCTTAAATAATGGGTCTATTGGCTTGCTGTTTAACAATTTCCCACAGATTTGCGCTGCGCTGACGGGAGCTTGCTAGCTGGTCATGGGAGGCTTTCAATTCTGCACGGTATATTCCTTCAAGGGTACTGAGTTTAGTGTCATATAGTGTTTTTGCCTGACGCTCAATTTCCGCCTTGCTAGCATCTAGTGGTACTTCAAGCCTAATCAGAAATGAACCACTGCTCTTCTTTTCGATAGCTTGGATTGATAGGTATTCCTCACCGTATTCTTCCCTCAGCTGTTGAAAGGAAAGCAAAAAAGCTTTCCAGTCAATACCATCACTGAATGTCAGTTCAACCGTTTCCAAGGCTTTCTGAAACAGACAACTAAAATCTCCTGGGGCAAAGTTCTGAGTTTGATTCCTAGGGCGACGTTCAATGAATTTGTCTTGTGTATAGTCATATTTTAGATAAGCATACTCACAAATCACATGCTTGAGCTTCGTGCCCTGATTAATTTTCCAATCTTCCAGACAAGCTCCGGTAAAGATTACTTCAGTAAAATTACAGTCTAATGCTTGAGTCCTAATCAAGTAAGCTTCCCTCAGGTTAGCCTTGGTCAGGTTAGCTTCGCTCAAATCAGTCCCGCTGAGGTCAGCCCCGGTCAGGTCAGTCTTGGTCAGGTCAGCTTTATGGAAGTTAGCTCCACTAAGGTCAGCTGTGCTGAGGTTAGCTAGGCTCAGGTCAGCTTTGCTCAGGTCAGCCCAACTGAGGTCGGCACCTCTGAGGTCTGCCTGGCTTAGGTCGGCATTTCTAAACTCAGCCAGACTGGGGTTAGCACCACTAAGGTTAGCCCTGCCAAGGTAACATCCACAAAGGTCTGTTTTGCTGAGGTTAACTCTACTGAGGTTAGCCTTGTAGAGGTTAGCAGAGCGGAGCTTAGCTTTGCAAAGGTCAGACTTGTAGAGGTTAGTCTCAATTAGGTTAGCGCCGCTGAGGTTAGCCTCGATCAGGTTAGCCTTGTAGAGGTTAGCAGAGCGGAGCTTAGCTTTGCAAAGGTTAGCCTGGTTAAGGTTAGCCTTGATCAGGTTAGATAAACAGAGGTTAGCCTCAAGGAGATTAGCCTCACTGAGGTTAGCCCCTCTTAGGTTAGCTACATTGAGGTCAGCTTTGATCAGGTTAACCCGCCTGAGATCAGCCCTACTGAGGTCAACCCCTCTGAGGTTAGCCTCACTCAGGTCAGGCTCTAGGTTAGGATTCTCCCTCCGCCACTGATTCCAGGCATCTATCCCTCGTTTGAGCACAGCCAAATGCTCTTTGTCTGCCATGATGCAATTCGATCCCAATATACAAAAAAACGCTCACAATAGCGCAGCGTCATGGTTCCTTCTGCTTGATCCTAGTCGTGTCGGCACTATCCAGTCCACAGGTATTAGGGTCTGAATATATTTGTCTATACGGATGCTATAGGCACCCTTATATCTAACACCATACCCAGTTATCCCCAATCCTTCCGGAGATTTTTGAGATGATTTACCACAACTTGCGATCGCGTTACTAAGGGCGGGAGTCCTAAGTAGCGCTTGCTTCTGAGCAAAGCCCGATATCTATGTTATGGTGTTAGCTGATCTGACAAGTTTTTTTATTGACAGCATTTCTGGTATTTAAAATTTCATCATACTAACTAATTATTAGTGGTTCAATTATGCTGAATTATAGCATTTATAAAATAGGTAATGTACATAAGTTTTTGGTTTTCGTAAATAGGTAACTCAGAATAGGTAACTCAGAATAGGTAACTCAGAAAAAATCCTGTGTACCTCATGATCTATTTATAAATGCTATATATCAATAATTAGATATAGCATTTATAAATAGATCATGAAAACGAATCCTGTGTCTTGAGGCAAAGCGCGATTGGGGGTAACCCCCCCTATTAAAGCACTGCATCTGTTGATCAGTAAACCAAAAACTCCTAGGATATCTTGACACTCTTCCGTGATCCGAAGTTCCCTAACCCGAAGTCTTGAGGCAAAGTGCGACTGGGGGAAACCCCGGTATTAAGGCGCTGCATTGCTTTTTCTATCAATCCTAGGTTTACATCTAAACTAAAAATGCTATATCAGTATTGAAATAGTTTTTTTATTGTTGATAAAAAAAATCCCTGGACTAAATGTTACTGAAACAGTATAGCCGGGTTTTGGCTGGGTTTGTGTCTAGAGTCTCTGTTTCTAGACTTTAGAAGAGCGCAAAGCATAAAGAAGGATTATAATTCAACTACTAATCAGCAAGATTTTATGATGGCTGACATCACACTAGGAGATTTAATCACATTGATTTTCCGAGAGATCACTGACACATTGGAAGAAACAAGTGATCGGGGTAGTGATCGGGCTGCTGAACCATTGAAGTTACAGGTCACTGATGTGGATGTTGAGATTCCTGCCAATCTACGCCTGCAAACTGACCCCCAGTCTTTACCAGAAAAGTCACGTAGAGTGATAGTTAAAATGCCATCAGCTCGTGAAACAAAACCAGTTAGTAGTAATGGTCGTATCCGAATCACTATCACTACTGAAAACACAAGGTAAAGGGTAAACTATGGCATGTATAGCAGTTCTCAATTGGGTGAGGTCCCCCGCCCTTGGGGTTAATGGAACTAGCCAGTAGGGAAGTCAGAAGAGGGAACTTCGGATCGATGAGTAATGATGAGTCCGTAACAGAGGATAACCAAGAATGGCAGTTGGCAGAATTGGTGGATGCGATCGCATCGGAAATTGACTATGCGGAAGATACTCTCTCCCTCAAATCCTATGCTCGTGGTAAGTCTTTGGCTATCAAACAGCTAAACCTGGATTTGGAAGTAACAGTGCGCCGTGGTCAAGATGGGGAAATTTGGTTTCGGACGGTTGTTGATCCCAAGGAAAATGGTGCTACTGTTCTCAAATTGGATTTTACCCAAGTACTACAGAGTCAGTTGCATGGGGTACGTAAGGCTCTAGACCGACCAGTAGATAACCGTCCTCTGGCTACGTTACCAGATATTACTGACACTGAGATCAAACAACTAAATGCGATCGCAATTTACTCCGTTGATGACCTAGAGCGCTACACCCAAACCCCAGCAATGATAGCCGTTGTTAGCCGCAAAACTGATATTCCCGAAGCACGGATTAGGATGTGGCGACAACTCCCATTTTTGACTGAAGTGAAACCAGCTAAATCACCCCCAGGGAGTAGTGTGGTGATTGAAGGGGGTAATTTCGGTTCTGTGCCTTCACCCGATGCTCTAGTTTTGTTTCAGGGTCAGCCAGCTCAAATCATCAGTTGGAGTGAGTTCCGCCTGAGTGTGATTATGCCCCAAGTCAGGGGTGTTGGTGTCCTATTTGCTGTGATTGATGGTCAAACTACCAATACTCTTCCTTGGGAAGCCACTACTATTGATTTATTGGTGCGTGACATTATCCTAAATCCCCCATTACCAGTAGCAGGGGATTTAATTACATTAGAAGCAGATCTAATTAATCAAGGAAGTAGCCCAACCGGTTCTTTCCAAGTTGAGTGGACTATCAACAATCTATCTGACCTTAGTCCCCATGGCACCTTACAACCGAATCAGCGATCGCAAGACAGCAGCATTCGTAATCAACTTAGGTTCAAAGCTGGTTTCCATATCATCCGCTTTACGGCTGATCCACAACAACAACTCCCCGATATCAACCCAAGCAACAGCACCTTTACCAAAAAGATTTGGGTCAAATCCCGCCAAGAGCTTACCATTGCTGATTTTCGTCCGATTAAGACCCTTGACCCTTTGCTTAACCCAACCCTAGGACCAGCGGATGTATTGAGTCTGGTGTTCCGGGGTTTATGTCGTTTTAATTCTTTACGTGGCTTGCTGGTTCCCGATCTTGCGGTCAAGTGGAAGCTAGAAACTGTAGACAAAATCACTACAATCCTTTATTTCCAGCTTCATGACAACCTACGTTTCCACGATGGCACTCCTCTAACGGTTGCTGATGTTGAGTTCACTTATCAGGTACTACGGAAAATTGACTCACCCTGGCGCAAACTGGTTTTGACAAGCATCAGGGATATCAAAGTGGTAGATCAAAAAACCATTGCGTTTACATTACAGTCTGCCCCCCAAAGCTTACCCTCCCAATCCCATCGCCTCAGGGAAATGGATTCAATTGAGCCTAGGGATTCCCATCCCTTAGCAATCGACCCACCCCCGGTAGCTAAACCTCCGATTCATCCCCAACTTTTAACCGTGGGGATTGTACCGCGCCATGGTTATGGTACAGAACGCTTTGGGATAAAGCCGATTGGAAGTGGACCATTCCAAGTTGAGACCTTTGGTTCTAGTGGCATCGAGTTGAGTGCTTTTCCAGACTATTGGCAAGGCACACCACGATTTGATCAAATTGTCATTCCCGTCATCTGTGATCACAACCAGCTCCTCGATATGGTGCTAGGCCATAAGGTCACTGCAGCAGTAATACCCTACTCAAAAGACCTGGCCAAGACCTTGAGGGAAAACAAAGAATGGACTGTGGTGCCTCTTAAGCAATCTCAGCCACAGTTACTACAAGTACAATTGACTAGGATTCAGGAGCGGATGCCCAATCCTTTCAATACAAACTGGAATGCTCATCTGTGGTACAGCACTTCTCCATCAAGTTAAGTACTTTCGTTTTGGGTTGGAAGGAGTAGGGAGTAGGGAATCGGGAGTCTCGATTAGCAATGCCGTTCGCTTTTGGCAACCGAGATAACTATAACAAATGCAATATAACGTTACATAGCTTTCGCGCTCTCGCTCTGCTATAGGTAACCTCCAAAACCACTATCGAAACAGGTCAAGTCTACCGGATTTCACTTTAAAATTTGCTAGTCTGTTTAGGTGCAAATCAGCTAAAAAACGATCCGAGTGTCTAAGAGCTGTATGATTTTGAATGTTGCTTTACTTTGAGCTTATTTTGATGGGAATGCCATGACTAACTTGCCTGAGCCTCTGCCACCCAATCAGCCTGAACATAGTAACAACGGTACCGCCAAGAACTCAGCCAATGGTCATTCACCACCATCTCCTCCCCAAACTCAAGAGGAGCAACATTTATCTACCCTGCCGTTGTCAAACCTGCCCAATAAACCAACGATTGGATCGGTTACTCCTGCTAATCGCTCTGTAAGCGCAATTATTCTGAGTGCGATCGCTATCATGATTTTTGGGGTAGTGATTGATAACTTCTGGATTGGGATCTCCGGAGCTACTGTGGCGTTGCTGGTTTCATTGCCAGTGATTTTACCGGTTCTCAAACAATGGTTTACGGATTTGTTGCCACCACCACAAAGAATCAAAGTTATTGCCTCGATCGGAGTGGTAGCAGCAATAAGTGGCTTACTGAAATTTCTTGGTGTTTACCAAAACATCAGCAATTGGTTGGTTCAAATTAAATGGGATGAATTTGGGTCATGGGCTGAATGGGTAGGTGCTTTGGGACAGATTTTGATTGCCGTCCTAGCAGTATTCATTGCTTGGCGACAATATGTTATTTCCAAAGACCTGACCATCCAGCAAAATATGATTACCCAGCAGCAAACCATTGATGCTTACTTTCAGGGAGTTTCAGATTTAGCCTTAGATGATCAAGGATTGCTAGAAGATTGGCCCCAAGAGAGGGCATTTTGCGAAGGAAGAACCGCTGCTATTCTCAGTAGTGTGGATGCCCATGGGAAAGCCAAAGTGCTCAGATTTTTGTCCCAAGCCCGTTTACTGACTCCCCTCAGACGGGATAATCATTTAGGACGCCCCATGTTGGATGGCTATGGAGGATACCAAGAAGACCGAATTTATGGTATTAGGGTGATTGACCTGAATGTAATGTTAGCTGGATCAGACTTGAGTTATACAGATTTGCGTTGGACAGAACTCGGCGAAGCTAATATGGTCAGAGCCAATCTCAGCTTCTGTGACTTAGTGCAAGCGAATCTATCCCGCACGGTTTTATATGAAGCCAACCTCAGTGGTGCTGACCTGAAGGGAGTCCGCCTATTTTATGGTTCAGTAGAAACTACCAGTCCCCGCAGTCGTACCCATCCCCCTGACTATCGCACTGGAGCTTACACTGGTGCAGTAGTCGAAAATGTTAACTTCACCGGTGTCCAGCGGATGGATGAAAAGCAGCACTACTATTGCTGTGCTTGGTGCGGTGAAAAGTCAAGAAAAACCATCCCGGGTGGTTGTCAGGGAATTCCTAATAAATTAGGGCGTTAGGAGGTTGTCTGTCAGAATGCAGAATGTAGAATTAAGAATTAAGAATTTAGAATTTAGAATTCTACATTCTGCATTCTACATTCTTAATTCAAAAATGTTGAAGAACGATGAACCCAACCTATTCCCTGGTTATTCCTGTATATAACGAGGAAAACAGTATTTTAGAACTGTACCGACGCATTAGTACAGTAATGGATCAGTTAGGGGAGGTGGAGTTAATTCTAGTGAATGATGGCAGTTGCGATCGCTCTTTAGAGCTGATGCGAGACCTTCATCAAAAAGACCCAAGGGTTTGTTACCTAAGTCTTTCCCGTAACTTTGGTCATCAAATTGCTGTCACTGCCGGTCTAAATTTTGTGCGGGGTCAAGGGATTATTGTTCTAGATGCTGATTTACAAGACCCACCAGAGATCATCCCAGTGCTAGTGGAAAAATGGCAGCAGGGTTATCAAATTGTTTATGCTCAGCGCACCCAGAGACGTCGTGAAAGTTGGTTAAAGCGCTTTCCGGCTTACCTATTTTATCGCTTACTCCGCCGTCTAGCTAATGTCGAGATTCCCTTAGATACGGGGGACTTTTGTTTAATGGATCGACGGGTGGTTGATGTACTCAATGCCATGCCAGAACGAAACCGTTACGTGCGGGGATTGCGTTCTTGGGTAGGGTTGCGGCAAATCTCTGTTTCCTATGTACGTGACCCCCGCTTTGCTGGTGAGATCAAGTACACCATTCGTAAATCCCTAGCCCTAGCAGTAGATGCACTGGTTTCTTTTTCCAAAGTGCCATTGCGAATGGCTACTTATCTGGGATTATTAGCAACAGCGATCGCGCTATTGATGGCGGGGTTAGTGCTTTACTGGCGGATTTTTGAACTGAATTCTCCTGTGACTGGGTTTGCCACTATTATGATTGCAATTTTCTTTTTGGGAGCTGTACAGTTAGTATCTATTGGTATTTTGGGGGAATATGTAGGACGGATTTATGAAGAAGTTAAAGGAAGACCATTGTATGTTTTATCAGAAGTGAGGGGCTTTATGGAGGAAGGACTATCAAAGTAAGCTATCAGCATATGTTTAGGTTTTTTAGTCAGTTTTTTCTATACCTTTGGCTAAGATGCTATCTTTTTCTGTGACAGCCAGCCTAAACCTAAAAGAGTAAGTCCTATAACCGTGCCAGGTTCAGGTACACTTGCCGGTGGTTCATCTTCTACCAGTCTAAAACCCACTGTGTCTACAAATTCTCCATCTATATTGAACACAGTAAAAAACTCTGGAAAACCCCCAGCCGGACTATTAGCACCACTAAAACTAAAATCTTCTGTACTCCAACGTAATTGCGCACCCTCTCCAAAACCTGTGAATGTTGACCACATAGGCTCTATGGTTGAATCTACTTTGGTATAGGTTTTATTGTTGAAAAAAAACTCAATCTCATCTACCGGATAAGTTGATTTTATCACTGGAACATCAGGAAAATTAGCAAAAAATTCACTAATGATTTCATTGGCGTCATCATAGCTGAACTTACCCGAAAATTCTTCGGTTGAAAACTCATAGGTAATGGTAATAGCTTGGGCAGGATTAGTGTCAATCAATCCTAGGCTTAAAGCCGCACCAGTAGAGAGTAGTGCTAAGTGGCAGATACTTTGTCCTTTAAACATTAATTGAACCCTGTAAATTAGTTGTTGATATTACTTGAAATTACGTAACCAAATTAAGTCTATACCAAGGCTCATAATACTTAAGCAACATTACAGAAGCTTTAAATAAACTTTACTTAAAAATAATTAAATGCTATTGTGCATAACGGTTGATACTATACCAATAGAGAATAGGGAATAGGGACTCGCACCGCTCCCTACTCCCTACTCCCTACTCCCTACTCCCTAGTCTCTTTGCTCTATGACTGAATTTGCATCTTTCCAAACTCAACTAGCTGCTTCAGCTCCCCGTTTGTTTGAGCTAATTGATAGTTTTAAGGAATCTAAGGTACTGGTGGTTGGTGATTTAACTCTTGATGAGTTTCTCACAGGTGAAGTGGAACGAATTTCACGAGAGGCTCCAGTATTAATAATACGTCATGAAACCACTCGTCAAACTCCTGGTGGTGGGGCAAATGCTGTTTATAATTTGGCTAAGCTGGGAGCAGAGGTAAAGGTAGCTGGGTTTTTGAGTAAGGATCCTCAAGGGCAAGTGCTGCGGACGATGTTTGAGGAGGTGGGGATTGATACTAGTGCGATCGTGATTGATCCAGACCGACCAACTGTGACCAAAAGCCGGATTGCTGGTCATGCCCGTCAGTCGGTGACTCAGCAGATTGTACGAATAGACCGCAAGTCAGATGAATTGCCCGAGCGGGATAAGCAGTTAGAGTTGGCAGCACAAGTACAACAGTATTTAGGTGAGGTGGATGCTGTAGTTTGTTCTGATTACGGAGATGGTGTGTTTACACCACCAGTGATTGAAGCAGTTTTGTCTCACGACCGCACCATTGTAGATACTCAGAAGAATCTAGACCGTTATCATGGGGCTAGAGTTTTTACTCCCAATCTGCCAGAAGCGGAGCGAGCAGTGGGCTATGGGATTAAGCGTTTTGAGGATTTGTTGAGAGCTGGTAGAGATTTGTTGGCACTGACTCAAGGGGAAGAAATTCTGATTACTCGTGGTGAACAGGGCATGAGTTTGTTTGGTCGTGATGGTAAGGTTGAGCATATCCCAGCGTTTAATCGCACCGATGTCTTTGATGTAACTGGTGCTGGGGATACGGTGGTAGCAGCCCTGACCTTGAGCTTGTGTCTGGGGGCTTCTTACTGGGAAGCAGCGGTTTTGGGTAATTTGGCGGCTAGCATTGTCGTGCGTCAGTTTGGTACAGCCACCACTAGTCAGGATGAGATGAAAGAGGCTTTACAGGGATTGTTGGAGATTGAAGCTTGAACTATCCCTCTTCTATCAAACTGGGGTCAAACCTTGATTTTTCCTAGGCTGATAATGAAGCAAATTCCTTCAATTTTACCAAAGTGACCGAAGAGGAATAAGTTTTAGTTTAAATTTGCTTAGAAAGCGAACACACTACTGTTATTTTAAGATTACTTTTAGCAGTGCCTTTGGTAACATAAGGAATTCCCAGCACATTCTTGCTTATTTGTCAATCTAATTTAGATGGGAATGCCGCAGAGCTTGCCCTGCTTTCCGAACTAGGTAAAGATTTATTACGAAACTAATAATTTCTGCGTAAAGTCAACAGATTATCTTGGGTAAAAAAATAGGGAGCATCCCAGATTTGATGCTCCCTATCAAGAGTATTAAAGTTATCTTTATAAGGGCTTTTTGCAGAACATGTTTTCTCGCAATCTCGCATTTATCACCGGCATCAATAACTACACAAATGGCATTTCTCCCCTCAACACTGCCGTAAACGATGCCAAAAAACTAGTGGAAATTCTCCGCGAGAAGCATGATTACGAAGTCTGGGAATGCCTAGACGAAGTGGCAAATCTGTCTAACTTCCACAAATTTTTATTTCATACCTTACCTGAACAAGTCACTGAAAATGACCGCTTATTATTTTACTTTGCTGGTCATGGCGTCGCTCTCAATGGGGATGATGGCCCGGCTGGTTACTTAATTCCTCAAGATGCCAAACTGGGGGATATTAATAGTTATCTGCCCATGACGAAGTTACACGATGCTTTAAGTCAATTACCTTGTCGTCATTTCTTGGGTATCCTCGACTGCTGTTTTGCTGGTGCTTTTAAATGGTCAAGTACTAGGGATTTACTAACATCGCCAGAAGTCATTCACCAAGAGCGTTATGACCGTTTTATTACTGACCCAGCCTGGCAAATTATTACTTCTTCAGCTTCTGACCAAAAGGCTTTAGATAACTTTAATTTAGATAGCGAACGCAGTCAAGTCGGTAATCATTCCCCTTTTGCTAGTGCATTATTAGAAGCCCTGGAAGGGGCAGCAGATATTTATCCTCCTGCTACCAATGGTAAACCGGCGGGAGATGGGGTAATTACAGCCACCGAATTATATTTACATTTACGGGATCGAGTCGAAATACCCACAGAAAAATGCCGTCTGCGACAAACCCCTGGTATTTGGTGTTTAAATAAGCACGATAAGGGAGAATATATCTTTCTTTCTCCCGGACATGAACTTAATTTACCCCCCGCACCACCATTAGATGAGTCAAAAAATCCCTATCGCGGTTTAAACTCCTTTGAGGAGAAACACAGTTCACTGTTTTTCGGTAGAACATTACTAGTAGAAAAGTTAGAACATTTTGTCAAAGCTAATCCCCTAACAGTGGTGTTGGGTGCTTCCGGTTCGGGTAAATCTAGCTTGGTAAAGGCAGGATTAATTCCCAAACTACGGCAAGATAATACTGATAAATGGTGTATTTTGCCACCCATCCGTCCTGGTGAGACTCCCTTCCAAGGGTTAAATAATGTGCTGACTGAAACTAAGTTACCCTTGGTTGAGCCACAAAACCCACAGCAGAACCTGGCAATGAGCATTGATGTTTGGGCGAAAAATAACCCCAAGTCTAAGTTATTACTGTTTATTGACCAAAGCGAAGAAATTATTACACTCTGTCAAAACTTAGATGAGCGTCAGGCGTTTTTCCAACAGATACTCACAGCCATAAATACCCATGGGGATACATTACGGGTAGTATTAACCCTACGTTCTGATTTTGAACCCCAAATCACAGATGTGGGCTTAAAGTTGGCACCGGAAGTACTAAATCAATTGGGAACTACGGTACTGATAAATATTTGGCAAAGTGGACGATTTATTCTACCAGCGATGACACGAGGGGAACTAAGGGAAGCGATAGAAAAACCGGCTCAAGCACGGGTAATGTATTTTCAACCCCACGAATTAGTAGAAAAATTAATTGATGAAGTGGCGGATATGCCCGGAGCATTGCCCCTGTTGTCTTTTGCCTTGAGCGAACTGTATCTGAAATACTTAAGGCGACAACGGGAGGCACAATACAGGGGTATTACTATTGACCGGGCGCTGACTCAAGCCGATTATATTGAATTGGGGGGAGTAATGCGATCGCTAACTCAAAGGGCAGATGAAGAGTATCAGAAACTAGTTCAAGAAAATCCAGCTTATGACCAAGTTATCCGTCATGTGATGCTGCGGATGGTGGCTCTGACTGGGGGTGAGTTAGCCCGTAGGCGCGTACCGTTATCAGAATTAGAATATCCCCCCGAGAAAAATAGTTTAGTCAAGGAAGTAATTGAGCGTTTTAGCACAGCACGGTTATTAGTAAAAGGACTTGATAGTGAGGGGAATCCTGATGTGGAACCAGCCCATGATGCTTTGGTGCGGGGTTGGCAAAGGTTGCTGGAGTGGAAACAAAAAGAGGAGGAAAATTTACTTCTACAACGGCGGTTGACTCCTGCAGCCCAGGAGTGGAAAAGCCAGCAACAGGCAAAGTTTCTTTGGAATGCCAATCCTTATCTTGATGTATTGAATAAAGAACTCAATTCTGATGATAACTGGTTTAACCAAGTAGAAGTTGAGTTTGTGCAGCGTAGCGTCAGGCAAAAAAGCATCAATACTCGTCGGAATTGGGGTATTGCGATCGCAGTTATGGTGGGGTTAGGTACAGGTTTAGTATTATCGACTTATTTTGGCTTACAATCTCGTAAACGGGCAATTAACTCAGACTTACTAGCACAAGCTGCTAATATCAAGTATTCTCTATCATTAAAACCTACTACAGAAGAATTGCTCCAAGCTATTGAATCAACCGCTAAAACTCAAGATGACCAAAAATCCTTGCAACCAAGAGTGATCAATGAAGTTAATTCTAGCTTATTGGCAGCTTTAGATAAGGTTAGAGAAAGGAATCTTTTACAAGGTCATACAAGTTTTGTCACTGATATCGCTTTTAGTCCAGATGGCAAAAAGATTCTCAGTGGGAGTGACGACAACACAGTGCGGTTGTGGGACACCGATTCCGGTCAACTGCTCTATACATTAGAAGGTCATACAAGTTTTGTCACTGCTATCGCCTTTAGTTCAGATGGCAAAAAGATTCTCAGTGGCAGTTTTGACAACACCTTGCGTTTGTGGGACACAGAAACCGGTCAACTAATCCATCAACTAGAAGGTCATACAAGTTGGGTCAATGGTATCGCTTTTAGCCCAGATGGCAAAAAGATTCTCAGTGGGAGTCACGACAAGACAGTGCGGTTGTGGGAC
>WTKN01000250.1 GCA_011524395.1 Moorena sp. SS36440bin_2 | reverse complement strand
GCAGGGAGCAGGGAGCAGGGAGCAGGGAGCAGGGAGCAGGGAGCAGGGAGCAGGTAACAGGTAACAGGGAGCAGGGAGCAGGGAGCAGGGAAAAAATAATGTGTACCTCATGAGTCCTATAAAAGCTATATATTCATCCGAAGATTCAGCAATTCTTAATTCTTAATTCTCAATTCTTAATTCTTAATTCTTAATTCTCAATTCTCAATTCTCAATTCTCAATTCCCGATTCCCGATTCCCGATTCCCGATTCTCAATTCTTAATTCCCGATTCCCGATTCCCGATTCCCGATTCTCAATTCTTAATTCAAAAAAAAATAGCCGTAGAAATACTATCCACGGCTATGGCAATCACATATGTCAGAAATTTCCGAAACCCAAGGCCACCGGGGGGAAACCCCCCCAGAAAGTTAAGGTGTTATGGCAACAACCAATACTTGGTCATAGTCGTCATTACTTCCCCCGGAATATCCGTTGGTTCCAGAGGAGTCCACTCGGCGATTTCCGCATAGCCCAGGGAATATAGCATATGGATACTATTGATTACTGATTCACGAGGACCTTTCAGAGTGTGGTGAGTGGGTTTTTTCTTGAAATTGCGAGTAAATTGTTCTGACATTGTGAAAAAGTTCAACTTGGATTTACAATCATTATTATAATGATTATAAATTTTATTTGTCAAGGACTTTTTAAATTTTTTTTGTGGTTTATAGTCACTCAAAAAAGCGATTAGCCTACAGATAATCGCGTAGCATATCTTTAAAATCGTAAGCTTTATTAGTCAGTCAACTAACCCATAACCTTTGAATTGGATAAGCATCAAATTTATTATCGCGACTAATTAAAACCAGAGCTCTATTCATGGCTTGAGCAATCAACATTGTATCAAATGGATCACGATGATGTAGGGGTAGATTATAAATTTGCAAGGTGTCGATAAATGAAATAGGTAGTAAACTAATATCTGATGATTGAAGTTCAGATTCAATGGTTTGATAACTTCGTTGCAGCGATGCAGCGCGGTCTTGGGGGTTTCCCCCATGAGCGACTGCATCAAGACAGTGATAACTTACCAAGATTCAACTTAATCGCAATTTCCCAGAGACTAGCAATACTCAGATAAACGCTATCTGCTGCCTCAATCATGTCTCTTAGTTTATTAGGCAAATTTGGGTCATTTTCAGATAACCAAATAAATGCATGAGTGTCTAACAAGAAAGAGCTCATTCCATGTATTCCTGAAAATCGTCTAAGGGTTCATCAAAATCATCAGGCAAGGGTAGCACAAAGGTTCCTTTTAAGATACCTGAACGACGTTTCTTGCCAGCATGCTGCTCTGGGGAAACATCTTGGGAGTAGTTTGCCATCAGATACTTGGCATAAGCGATGCAGCGCGGTCTTGGGGGTTTCCCCCATGAGCGACTGCATCAAGACATGGAGCAGTTCTTGTTTTAGGGATTCTGGCATTTTTCCCACTGTTTGTAAAATTTCTATGTCAATAGTCATGGGTTTTACTAGTTTAGTTTGTGTCAAATAATTTTGATAAATTTATATAAACTATTTTAGCATTTTGATTTAATTTGTGGTAAGCAATCAGGCGTCAGTCTTGCCTATTACCTACTGCTATGTGAGAAAATAGTACTCCTTAAGAACAAACCGGTATTAGTTACTGAGAAACGAGTACTGGTAAGTAATAAACGAGTACTCGTTAGCGAGAAACGGGTACTAGTTAACCAGAAACGGGTACCCGTTTGTTAGACAACAGTACTAGTTAAGGCAAACGAGTACTAGTATATGAGAAATTAGTACTCGTTTGTTATACATCAGTACATGTTTAACATACAACAGTACTAGTTTTCGGTTAATCGCTACTCGTTTGTTAGATGTTAATACAGCACTACCCACTTCAGACTTCATTAGATTTTGGCGCGGGCAGGATGCCCACTCTACTGATATTGATCACAGCTGCGGGCAGGATGCCCACTCTACTGATATTGATCACAGCTGCGGGCAGGATGCCCACTCTACTGATATTGAATCGAGCTGCGGGCAGGATGCCCACTCTACTTCAGACTTCTAACTTATAACTTCTGACTTGTTAGAAATGCTATAATCTATGAGGTTTTGTCTGAAAATTGGTGAATCCAAGGTGCTTTAAATAAGTCTATTTTTTGAATAACGATTGTAGAGCAGTGGATGGCAATGGCTGACAATACATCTGATAGCCAAGTAGACTTTCTCTTAGAGGTGCTACAAGCAATTGCAGACAGTAATGGGGAGCAGCAGGTAGTTGATAATTTACTGTCTGCAAATATAGATAAACTTAATCAGACCTTAGCAGAAAAGTTTCAGGATTGGGCAACAAGTAAGCTGGCGGAAGGGGAAACAGATCAAGCCACATCCCTAAGCGCAGATATTCTTGAATTTAGCAAAATAGTAGCAAAATTCCCCTTGGGTGACAAAGCCAGTAATATAGAAATTGCCATCACTGGCTATGAAGTCGCCCTAACTGTTTACACCCGTGACACTTTTCCGGTTGAATGGGCACAGACTCAAAACGATCTTGGTAATGCTTACTATCACAGAATAAAAGGGGAGAAAGCACAAAATATTGAAGAGGCCATTGCTTGTTACCAACAGGCTTTTAGAGTTTATACCTTTGAGAAATTTTTTATTGATTGGGCAAGGACAAAAACTAATCTAGGTGTTGCTTACAATAACAAAATAAAAGGTCAGAAAGCACAGAATATTGAAGAGGCCATTGCGTGTCACCAAGAAGCTCTAAGAGTTAGAACCTTTGAGGCATTTCCGATTGATTGGGGATACACACAAAATAATCTCGGTAATGCTTACTGTAACAGAATAAAAGGTGAAAAAGCACAGAATATAGAAGAAGCGATTACTTGTTACCAACAGGCTCTTAGAGTTAGAAAATTTGGGGCATTTCCGATTGAGTGGGCAACGACACAAATTAATCTCGGTGCTGCTTACGATGACAGAATCAAAGGGGAGGAAGCACAGAATATAGAACAAGCTATCGCTTGTTACCAACAGGCTCTAAGAGTTTATACCTTTGAGGCATTTCCGATTGAGTGGGCAACGACAAAAAATAATCTCGGTATTGCTTACCGTAACCGAATAAAAGGTCAGAAATCACAGAATAGTGAACAAGCTATCGCATGTTACCAAGAAGCTCTAAGAGTAAGAACCTTTGAGGCATTTCCTATTGATTGGGCAAGGACACAAAATAATCTCGGCAATGCTTACTGTTACAGAATAAAAGGGGATAAATCACAGAATATTGAACAAGCCATCGCTTGTCACCAACAGGCTCTAAGAGTTTATACCTTTGAGGCATTTCCCATTGATTGGGCATTGACACAAACTAGTCTTGGTTCTGCTTATAATAACCGAATAAAAGGGGATAAATCACAGAATATTGAACAAGCGATCGCATGTTATCAAAAAACTCTAAGAGTTTTTACCTTTGAGGAATTTGCGATTGATTGGGCAAAGACCCAATACAATCTCGGTGGTGCTTACCATAACCGAATAAAAGGGGAAAAAGCACAGAATAGTGAAGAAGCCATCGCTTGTTACCAAGAAGCTCTAAGAGTTTTTACCTTTGAAGCATTTCCCCAAAACTATCTAATTACTAACAATAACCTTGCTTTCGCTTACCAAGATGCTCAAAATTTCCGGGAAGCTTACAAGGCTTTTGATGCTGCCATTAAAACCGTAGAATTCCTGCGAGATGAAATTATTTATGGTTCTGGAGAAGAAGAGTACAAGACTAAACTAGCTGAAAAGAACCAGCGAAGCTATCGAGGCATGGTAGAAGTTTGCCAAGAGTTAACTAATATCACCGAAGCCATTGAATATGTTGAACGGAGCAAAACCGGCAATTTAGTTGACAAGATTCTCAGCCGTGATATGAAAACAATCTTTCCTGTAGATGTTGCTACTAAACTACAACAATACAGGGATGAAATAGCGGCAGGTCAAAACCAAATCCAACAGGGTAAAGCTGACAATACAAAAGTCTTAGCACAACGTCTTCAAGAATTGCGAAAGCAGCGCAATGATTTACAAGACGAACATTTACCTATCGGTTCTAGGTTTAAGTTTGAGCAATTTCAGAACAAGTTGAATCACAACACTGCTATTGTAGAGTTTTACATTACAGGGGATAAGCTGCTCACGTTCATCTTTAGCGGTCAAACTCAACAGCCCATAGTTTGGCAATCTGAGCCCCAAGACTTAGACAAATTGGTAAATTGGAAAAATGAGTATTTACGAGATTACAAAGCTTCTAGAATAAATAAAGATAATTATAATTGGCAAAACGACCTGAGTAAGCGCCTAGATGATCTGGCTGATATTCTATCCATTAATCACATCATTAAGCAGATTCCCGAAAAATGTTATCGCTTAATTTTAATCCCCCATCGGTATTTACATTTGTTCCCCCTTCATGCCTTACCAATTACCAGTAAGCAGGGAGAAGGTAACCCTAAAATTCTGATGGAGCGCTTTCCAGCAGGGGTAAGTTACGCCCCTAGCTGTCAACTCCTGCAACTTACTCAAACCAGAAAACGCCCAGACTTTACCCACCTGTTTGCAGTTCAAAACCCCACTGCTGATCCTAATTTAGTTTACACTCCTATCGAAGTAGACGTAGTTAAAGGCTACTTCAATCCACCACCAGATACAGAAATTCTTGAGGAAAACGCTGCTAGCAAAGCCGCCATAGATAGCAAAGCTCTCAACAGTTACCACTGTTTACATTTTAGCTGTCACGGTTACTTTAATTACCAAGAACCACGGAAATCCGCTCTAATTCTGGCCAATGCCCAACCGACCTCTGCTGAACCCAATTCGGAGCGCTATTTACGAGTAGAATATGAAGACTATGACCTAGAGAAATGTTTGACTATCGATGATGTCTTTCAGTTAAAATTAGAACAATGTCGCCTGGTCACTCTTTCGGCTTGTGAAACGGGATTAATTGATTACAATAACATTAGCGATGAATACATTGGGTTACCCAGTGGTTTTCTAGTGGCCGGGAGTCCAGCAGTGGTTAGTAGCTTGTGGAAGGTAAAGGATTTATCGACAGCATTGTTAATGATTAAATTTTATGATAATTTGCTAAACTCCCAAATGTCCTTAGCAGTTGCCCTTAATCAAGCCCAACTATGGCTGCGGGATGTAACAAAGGAAAATTTATTACTCTGGATTGAAAGCTCATCTATAAAAAGTTATCAAAAGCGGTTTTTGAGTGCTCCCCTTTCGAATAATGATGATTTTAAGTATCTAAGACCCAGCGATAAGCCTTTTGAAAAACCTTACCATTGGGCAGCATTTTGTGCAATTGGTCAATAGGAGTTAAGACTATGAAATCTGAGATTCAAGCAATAAGAAATTTCATCAAGCTAATCAACAGCCAACCAGAGCTTTTTTCTGAACAGCATCTGAATGAACTGGAAGCGATAATTACTCCGCTATCTAATCATGATGTGGAGGGACTATTAGATAAGATTGAGAACTGGTGTAAATCTAATCCAGTTATTAACGATGCTCTAAATGTTTTAGTTGGTAGTAAACCAATTCCTGAAAAAGGAATTGGAGGCAAATTGCCTACTGCTGAAGCTAAAGCTGACTATGAAAAAAATGATGTGAAAGAAGAAGTACTCAACGCTATCCGTCAAAGTACTCCCCTAGAAACCGAAAAACCCAAAAATCCCAAAGGCTGATGAGTGATACCGCCTTGCGACTCAAAAACCCCAGCGTCACCCTTTATGCCTTCCATCTCTGCCAAGACTTAAGTCAAGAACCGGAACAGTTGCGACAGGATGCGGATCAGTTGTGGCAACACTGTGCTAAGCTCAGCGAACCCCTAGCTATCCCAGACCTGGAATCTTTACCGGAAAAAATACTATCCCCTTCCAGCCAAACAGCGATCGCAAGCCGTTACATAGAACTATTAGATGATGATGACAAAACCTACACTGCACCACTGCAACTAGCAGGCTCTCCCCTAACCGTCCAGGTTGATCCGGTTAAAATTCATGATACCTATGCCGTTGATATAACTCTGTTTTTCCAGAATACTACTGTTGCAGCCAGTGAATTTAGTCAGTTAAATCCCCAAGGGTGCCTGCTAGCCAGCAACATTCAAGCTTCTTTGGGACAAACCTTAGTGCTCTATGGGGAACCCGTGGGCACTCCCCAGGAAGATAGAACGTTAGCCGATGCCTGTGTGGATGCTTTTTTCCAAGGAACCAACCAAAAACCGCAGTTTATGGCATCTGGGCACTTATTTGGTAGCCCCATTTTTGCCTATGACAACGGTAAGGAGAAACCCACGGAGCAATGTCACCTTCTGGTCTGGTTAAACCGTAACCCAGAAACCTTAAACCTGGCTGAAAAGACGTCTTTGTCATTGTTCAATCTATTGTGCTGTCGCAGTAAAATCCTGTTTGCTTATGACCAAGCCCGTTGGTGTTATCGCCAAACTAGAGCACTCTATGGGCAACTGGAAGAAGAGGTTAAAGGCTTCAAGGAATTGCCAACAGACCCAGAAACACGCCTAGAGCAACTGAAGCAGAAACTGACACAGATGCCACGGAAGACCTTTAACTATGCTGGTTATCTGCGAGACATGGAAGATCATAAAACTGCGATCGCTACCAATGCCGCTAACTATGACACATGGCTCAAAAAAATCCGTGAATATAGTCTCAAATACGATAATATCGAGTTTTTAGAAGACTTCCTCAACCAAAGAACCAACCTGTTTCAAAATCAGATTAAAACCAACCTCAATTATCTCAAACCGGGTCAGCAACTATTTGACCAGATGCTTGGTAGTATCCGAGGCATTGTAGACATTGACCAGGCAGAACGGGATCGGGCTTTGGAAAAAGCCCTGAGAGATAAGGAGAAGGCTGATCAAGCCCGAGAAAAAAGTTTAGAACGTTGGATTGCCTCTGTCGGTATTGGTTTAGGGTTCAGTGGTATTTCTTCCCAAACCGATGCTAAACCTCTAGAAGCGATCTTGATCAAACTAAACCCGAATGTATCGATAGAAAAGTGCCCTAGAGCTGAACTCCAGCCTTGCTTGAGTTACACGTTCTGGTTTGTGCTATTTCATGTTTTGGTTGGTGTGGGATTTGGTGTGGTCACCGCTTTAATTTTGGGTCTAATTATGCATCGCAGAGGAAAATGAGTACTCAAGGGAGCAGGGAGCAGGGAACAGGGAGCAGGGAATTAGGGAATAGGGAAGTGCTGCATCGCTGTTCCCTATTCCCGACAACTGCCGCGAAGTCTGTTTAACGTAAAACCAACCGTTGTTGCTTAAGTAATTGCTGCTGCTGCCAGAGGGATTCAACTTCTGCCTGTAAGTGAAGGTACTTTACTTGGTGGTCAACCCCATAAACCGATGTCATCAATTTCTTCACCTGGGGGTTACCAGTGACAACAGAACGGGAATTGCTCTGGCAGTGGGCATTGGATAAATCTGTCCTAGGGTTGGAACAAGTTAACATGTTTATATTAAGTATTTTTGCTTGTTAAAAACTCCACGTAATTGTATACCAAATTTCCAACACATGGTAACTAGACTTGGAGCCTCCATTTACGTTACATTTCTTGTTTCACAATCTGTTCATTGGAAGTACTATCGATATACAGTAACTCTGACCAACGCTGCCGATAGGTTTCATATAAAACCATCGCAGTTGCTGCTGAGGCATTGAGGCTAGGGGTTTTACCCTGTAATGGAATTGAGACTAACATGTCACAGCAGCTTTGTGACCTTAGGCTTAAACCATTCCCTTCTGAACCTATTACTAATACCACTGAACCGGTCAAATCAACTTTGTGTAAAAGTTTACCAGTACCGGCAGCAGTTCCGTAAATCCAAAAGCCTGCAGTTTTCAACTGCTCTAGGGCATTACTGAGATTGACAACTCTGGCAATAGGAAAGGTTTCTAGAGCTCCTGCTGCCACTTTCCTCACAGTTGAGGTGACACCAACAGCTCGACGTTGGGGTATGACTAAGCCTTGAGCCCCTAGAGCTTCTGCCGTACGAATAATCGCCCCTAAATTTTGAGGATCATTAATGCCATCACAAGCCAATAAAACTGGCTGATCAGTTGCCCATTTTGCTTTGTCAATTAAGTCATTTAAATCTATGTAGTCGTAAGGTGCTATTTGAGCTGCCACACCCTGATGGTTACCACCTTTAGTAATTTGGCTCAGGCGTTTTGGTGCTACTTCATCAATTACTGTACCGTTAGCCTTGGCTTTAACCAGTAAAGAGTGAAACCGAGGATCGTAACGCAGCTGGGAAATAATCCAAACTCGGTTTAGCTGGTGCTGGTTTTCGAGAGCTGCTAGAACTGAATGACGCCCGTAGATTAAGTCATTATCTTCTTCTGTGCTACTTACAAGTTTTGACTTAGGGTACCCATGCTCCTTCTGCTGAGTTTCCTCGGAGTGATGGGAATATTTTGACCGTGGCTTTCGAGAGTGGTAGTTCTTTCGAGGGGGTTTCCCGTTCTTGTGAGAATTGCCTGGGGTCGAACGAGATAATTTTTTATTCTCACCTTGCTTTACAAAGGACTTCTCTGCCTTGATCTGGCCAGAAGCATCAGAGGAGGCATCAGAGGAGGGGTTTTGATTAGCCATAATAGGATTAGGATTTATGGGGTGTCGAGTTGGAGATGAGCCAATAACTGGGTCAAGCGTTGAGTATCAGTAAGGTAGAGGTATCCCAGTAAGGTTTCTAAGCTACTAGCTTGTTGATAGATTTCTCGATTGAGACGCCGGGGGCTATTTGTGGCAGCATTCCGTCCGCGCCGTAAAACGTCTTTTTCAGACGCAGTTAGGTAAGGTTCAAGCGATCGCAAAATCTCAGCTTGGCTTTCTGCTCTGACGTGAGCCACTACCTGGTTATGATAGTCACAGATTCGCCTCGGTGGTAGCAGATAGTGGGTTCGGATGTAAAGTTCATAAACAGCATCTCCTATATATGCCAAGGATGCTGGGGAAATCTGTTGAATTTTGGCGATTTGATCAACTTTCGCCATGAATTGCCTAAATCGAAACTCTGTCCACAATACTATAGAGTCAGTTCCACCGCCATTGCTATCCTCTTCCAAGGGGTCTAATTGTGGATCGGTCTGAGCCATCTTTGGGGTATCACTGTCATTTGTTTATTAGACCAAATTCTACATCTTTCAACAATTTTTGCTTAGAGTATTCAATACAGCAAAATGGCAACTTACTCACACTCAACTCTGACCGATTCCCCACTGCTTCTGAAAGTGAAGGCGGGTTTTGCCCCCGCCTTCACCAACGATTGTGTCATTTACCCTTGACGTTCTCTTCAGCTATCGTCAGAGACTCTTGCAGGGAGAGAAATTTTTCTAGGCGCACTAGTTTCACAGTTTGAGTCACCCGGGGATTGGTGACGACTTGTAAACTTCCCTCAACATTTTGAGCTTTCTTCACTAGCTGCACCAAAGCACCCAAACCAGAGCTATCGACAAAATCAATTTTAGCTAAGTCCAGAATAACATGCGCTGGACCGTCATCAATATACTTGCCAATGACGTTACGGAAAATAGATTCCGAAAAGGCATCTAGCAATCCGGTAAGGCGGAAAATTTGATAATTTGACTCGACTTGGCGAGTGCCCCTTAAACTGACTGTAAGGGTTAGTTGTTCAGGAATAACACCCTCCTAGATATAGCTTATAAATATCAATAATCTAATACTTCTACTATCAAGTTGACTACTGTGACAGTAGATGGATGACTTGGCTACCGTTGATACACGCGCCCTATCACCATAACCTTTGCTTGTTGGTTAGCACGTCAAGGGGCTAAAACAACGTCAATTTTAGATTATACAACAGTATCAGAGTTTCGGGGGTAGGGTAACCGGGTGTAGCGGTAGGGTAAAACTAAGCCAGCCGCAATTGTAACCGATTAATTATAACTGAAGCTGATTTCTTGGTTTGCTGGCAATGCAGGGGCTATAAAATAGCCCCACACCCGGTCACCCTACAGTTGGGGTTTAGCATCGGGGATTGCCCGCGATGCTCCTGGGTCGCCGCTACGGGAACGCATACCCTATTCGACCAATCAGCTTCTAGTCAACAGCTTTGTGCGATTAGCCCTAGGCCACGCTAGGGGATTGGCCTACGGCCACGCTACGCGATTAGCCTACGGCTACGCTACGCGAACGCATCAGCTCAACAAACTGCTGAAATAAATAGTCAGCATCGTGAGGACCAGGACTAGCCTCTGGGTGATACTGTACTGAGAAAAACGGTAAGGATTTGTGACGCAACCCTGCCACAGTGCGGTCATTGAGATTTAGGTGAGTAATTTCCACCTGATCCCCTAAAGTATCGGGATCAATAGCAAAACCATGGTTTTGGCTAGTAATTTCCACCATTTGCTGCAAACCGGCTGGGTGATTCAAACCTCGGTGACCAAATTTCAGTTTAAAGGTCTGCGCTCCTAGGGCAAGACCAAGAATCTGATGTCCCATGCAGATGCCAAAAATAGGTTGCTCACGCTCCAATAACGCTTTGGTGGTTGAGATGCCTTCCAGTACTACAGCGGGATCCCCTGGTCCATTGGACAGAAATATCCCATCGGGATTATAGTTAGCAATTTCTTCTGGCGGTGTATTAGCAGGGACGACAATTACCCTACAATTGTAGCTAGCTAGACGTTTGAGAATATTACGTTTAATGCCAAAATCGATCGCAACAACTGTCAAAGGCTTGTCCAATTCCTGCCCATCAACTGCCGGACCGAACTCCCAATTGGCTTCCGTAGGATCAGACCATTCGTAAACCTTGTCAGTGCTCACGTCTTTAACTAGATTTAATCCTGCCATACTGGGAGCCCCTTGCACTTGGGACAATAACTCAGTGGAGTCAAGGATTTCTGTAGAAATGGCACCGTTTATCGCACCAATGGAGCGTATTTTGCGGGTTAATGCCCTTGTATCTATGCCGTAAATTCCTGGGATGTTGTGTTCTGCCAAATAATCGGGCAAGGACTGGCTAGAGCGCCAGTTACTGGGACGGTAGCAGATGTTACGAGCAATTGCGCCTCGGATTTGAGGATGAGCAGATTCTTCATCGGATGGGTTAACACCAGTATTGCCTAATTCTGGATAGGTGAAGGTCACAATTTGACCACAGTAGCTGGGGTCTGTCACCACCTCTTGATAACCCGTCATGGCAGTGTTAAACACTACTTCACCAATGGTTGTACCAGTCGCTCCGAAAGACCAGCCTTCGTAAGTTGTGCCATCAGCGAGAACTAGCAGAGCTGGATGAGCCGTTGAGATAGTCATTTTATGTCAAGTAAACCCTTTTCTTTAAGCTTAGGATTGAAGCGAATGTCAGTCTTTACCCCTCGGGATTCTAGCTCATCTTTAATTTTAGCTTCAACTCTCCGAGCAATTTTTTTTAAAATCTTCGTTTTTCCTAATTCCTCACTTTGCTCATAGTCTAATTGCTCTGCTTCAGTCATTGTTATTTTAGCATCAATCGGCTGACTCCACAGATTTTCCTGTTCTCCATTTCCCACCGGTATCACACCATTTTCCTCAATCCATGCCTTACGAATCGTTTCTAATCGACTCCGGTCAGGTTTTTCAATGGTTTCTATTTTTAGCCAATAGCAGGATTTAGGCTGACGAACTAAATGTTGTTTGAGGCTGACATATATATCTCGGGAATAATTAACAAATTTCAGGGTTTTATCCTGGTCAAAAATTGCGTATACACCAATCTTTTTTTGTAAAATTTCTGGTAGATTTCCCGTTTCATCCAGATAGGGAATAAATTCTAAATCCCTCAGAGATGGAATTTGATTATCAGAGGTCAGCATGGGATATAATTAAAAATTACTATTAAAAAATAAATAAGATTCAAAAATAAATTTTATTGAAATTTGCGATAAATCCCACAGAGGCGACTGGGATTAAAAATTTTGGCTTTGAACATGAAGTTAGGAGGTACGTTAATGATGATATAATCATCAGATTCGTGATACTGCTCATATTCCGCTGGCATTCCCTTAGGGGTTGAAGTGGTGTAGGGAACTGGTTGAAACAGTAATTCAGTAAACTCAACCCTTGAGCATTGAGCCGCTTCAGCTACTTGAGCCAAAAAGTTTTCCCCCATTAGTAAAGCAAATAAGTGGTCTCGGGCTTCTGGAGCTAGGACAAAACTGCTATCGAACTTGTTAACTATCTTGAGGCGAACCATAAGTCAAGGACAATCCTGAACTCTTTACCAGAGTGATTATACCTGATCAAGATTCACTTGAGCTATCAGCTGACAGCTTACAGCTGATAGCTGATAGCTTACAGGCGAACAACCTTTAACTTAGTCATCCTTCTGAACCACTTCTGTTCCCCGCTTCCGGATCCGATTCCGCTCCTTCGAGCAATTTCTATCCCCATCTGTGAGTTTATTTTCAAGTTTGCACTGCTCGTAAGTAATTTGGGCAGCGTGGCGTTTTGGCAGTTGAGTCTGTTTTTCTAAAGCTTTGTTAAATAAATCTAAACTTTCTTGCTCCTGCCCCAGTTTTCGCAAAATTTGTGCTTTAAGGTAAAACACATCTGGATTGCTTGGTGTTGTTTCCATTGACCGGTCTATATAGTCTATTGCCTTAGAATATTGCTTTAAATCGCGATATCCTACTGCAATGCCTCGATAAGCTAAATAAGAGGGTAAAGCATAGGTTTCTAACTTGTCAATGGCTTGAGATGGGTCAGAAAATGGTAAATTTACAGCTAACATTAAATCCATGTAGCCTGTAATCAAGTTTAGCTCTGGGTCATTAGGATCAATTTCTTTGGCTTTATCGAGATATTCAAAGACTTTCTGTAATTTAGTCAAGGCGCTGATGGGACCTTCTTTTTCAAAATCGTAAGCCCCTTCCAAAAAATAACCGACTGCTGTGTAGAGATTACCCCGCAAGGGATCAGAAGAAATCATTTCTCTAGCCATATCCAGAGTTTTGGTTCCGTAGCTCTTGAAGGTTTCCCAATCTTGATCTAAGTAAGCTAAAGATGATAGCATAGCATAGGTCATGGGTTCTTTAGATTGCCTAGATTCCGATTTTTTTAGATAAGCTTCAGCCTGTTTATAGTTTCCATCCTTGAAGAAAAAGTCAAACGCATCTTGAACAGTGTCATCAATGTCCCGAGGATTACTGTCGCGAAAGGGATCAGCTGCTAAAGTGGGCATTCCCCATAAACCGATTAATACAACTGCTGTGCTGACACAGGCTTTAACTATCCGTTTTGGTGCTCTAAACCGTTGCTTCATCGTCATTCTGGGAATATTAAAAATATATGCTACTAACCTCAGTACTGACGTTGCACTTTCTGCCAGGTTCCATAGTACCGGAACTTGGGGGATAACATAGTAAGTGAGCGGTCAGCCATTCCCATAGCATGGCCCAAAGGCTATTAGCTGAGTGGTTAGGATAGTAATGTCTATAAAATTTTGAAACCTCCAAAATTTTGGAAGAGGGGAAGGAGTGGGCAGAAGGAAATGCTATATCTTAGAGACTTAACCTATCATCCACCAGCTAGCTCCACCCCGATCTTAAAGGGTCTGAATCTAGAGCTAGCACCACAAGAATTGGGACTAGTGATTGGTGTTAGTGGTTCTGGTAAAAGCACATTATTGGAAATTTTGGCAGGATTAGCCCAGCCCACCGCAGGAAACATCTTTTGGGGAGAAACCGAACTGACAAACGACCACCTACCACAACTGGCAGGATTAGTCTTTCAGTTTCCAGAACGGCATTTCTGTGGTAAGACTATCCTGGAAGAATTGCGGATGGGACATCCAGAGTTGGGGTCACAGAGGGTTTATGATGCCTTGGGGGAAGTGGGACTGGCTGATTTCCCCCTGCATACCTCACCCCATGCCATGAGTGGTGGTCAGCAGCGACGCCTTGCTCTAGCAGTACAACTGATTCGTCAACCCCATATACTGATGTTGGATGAACCAACAGCTGGATTAGACTGGTCTATGCGAAGACAGTTAGTTAATCTGCTGGCAAAACTCAAAACCCATTGGACACTCCTAGTGGTGACTCACGATGCTAAGGATTTACTGCCTATTGCTGACCGCTGCTGGACTCTTAAGCAAGGGGAATTAAAAGCTGTTGATTTACCTAGTGCTGAGTTGTCAGTGTTGAGTACTTTAGCGAAGGGAGTAGGGAGTAGGGAGTAGGGAGTAGGGAGTAGGGAG
>WTKN01000174.1 GCA_011524395.1 Moorena sp. SS36440bin_2 | reverse complement strand
GTCAGGGTCAACCTCAGGGTCAATCGGGCCAGGGCCAGGGCCAGGGTCAGGGTCAATCGGGCCAGGGTCAATCGGGTCAGGGTCAGGCTCAATCGGGCCAGGGTCAATCGGGCCAGGGTCAGGGTCAATCGGGTCAGGGTCAATCGGGTCAGGGTCAATCGGGTCAGGGTCAGGGTCGATCGGGCCAGGGTCGATCTCAAGGTCGATCGGGTTTATTGGATCGATCGGGTTTATTGGATCGATCGGTTCAGGTTCGGGGGGGCTAAAAATCAAATTACCTATACCCCCTCCACCGAAAGCCCGCAAATCTCCCTGGATTTGATCTCTTATTTGTTGTTCCTGCTGTGGGCTGATCTCTTCCTGACTAACAAACTCTACATCACCAGCATTACCACTACCCCGAGCTCTTGTCCTGAGCTGCAACTTACCAGAGTCAATATTATCTACGAGATTATCTAAATTTGGAACTTGAAACGTTACTTTACCAGCATTACCACCCCCTGAAACCTCGGTGATGATATCGAGTTGTTCTGCCTCTATCTTAATAGAGCCATTTTTAGTTTCCAAAAATACATTACCAGAATTATTACCATTGTTTTCTGTAGTTCTTATTTGGGATAAATTATTATTTATATCATCACTATTGCGAAAAATAATGTCACCTTGAGCAGATAAGATTACAGAGCCAGCATTACCTTCAATTACAGGAGCATCATTATTAGGATTAAAACTGGTATCGATATTCCCAATGGTGATACTCCCTTCGGATGAAACATCTCCAGAATTGTCCGTAACTTGATTGGATGAAGCATCTCCAGAATTTACCGCAACTTGATTGGTCAATTCATTTGTAGTCAAGCCCGCCCTCAAAATTACGGCACGACTACTTCTTAAAGTGTTAATATCTGATTGGCCAATATCTGAAGCTGAATCTGGGTCTAAATCAGCTAACCCAGTATCTGGTGCAGTGATTTTGATATTCCCAGCTTGAATATTTCCTGTGGATTCTACTTTAAGAGAAGACCCTATGTAATCCCCAAACGTAACATCTCCGTCAGCAGTGATAATTGGGTCTTGGAGGCTAACAAAGTTTTTTGGTTCACCAGCTAAATTCTCAATTGAGAAATTACCGCCACTGGCAAAGTGAGCATCTGTAGAGATCTTGCCATCGCTGACCAAGCTGAGGTTGCCACCACTCTGGAAGCGGGTGTTGGGATTGTTCAGTGCTAGGATATCAATGCCCTCATCTCCCTGAATCTTGAGGTTTCCTTCTGCTACTGCTTGGAAGGAATTCTCTAGTGTGTCCCTGATCTGCACCGTATTCTTAGCCAATAGGCTTAAGTCCCCCGTGCTAGATAGCTGGCTTTCCCTCAGAGTCAGGTTTTTGTTGGCAGACAGGAAGGCAGTTTGTGCTGTTACATCCTTAGCAGTTATATCCCCAGGCGCTATAGTAATGCCAGAACCAGCCAAGGTTACAGTTTCATCACCATTATCCGTGAATTCCGTGGCATGACTGACACCATCTCCGGTTAATAGCTCAGCTAAAGAGAGCGGTGTAAAGGATTGTTCTGCTGTGGAGGGATCTGAGGTTAGGGGTTCAACTTCCAAATTCAGCAACAGTCCTGGTTGGCTAATTTTTACCAAACTTTCCCCAGGTACCGTAGCTATAGTAATTGTTACTTCTGGAAGCTCCAGTTGATTGGTATTAATGACAGTACCACCGATTAAAGTCAGGTTATTTCCTGCTAGGATTTCTATACCCTCATTCAAAATTAGTCCTGGTGTCTGAGATGTATCAAACGCAAAGGCACTGGGTGTACCGACTAAGGTAGAGTAGTCATTGTCACCAAAAGCATTAAACCAATTATCATCACCAAAGCCAATCCTGGTCGCCGTAGTTGCGGTGAATGAAGCGGGTACATCCAGCTGGCTATTAGCACCAAAAATTATCCCCGCTGGGTTCATTAAAAACAGGTTAGGGTTGCCCCCTGTGACTTGTATTAGACCGTTGATCACAGAAGCATTACCACCGGTGACCCGACTCAGAATGTTTTGTATATCCGGTTGAGATAGGAAGTTAGCAATTTGGTCTTGGTCTAGACCAAATTCCTCAAAGCTGTGAAAGATATTATCTCCAGAGCGAATGCCACCATCAATGTCAAATTGATTGCCATTTGGGGTGACTTGGGTCTGAGTGCTATCATCGGCTGGAATAGGCTGGGCTTGAGTTGGCATTGCACCAAGATAGGCTACCAACAAACACAAGGCTGCCAGCGACTGGCTGATGCGACTCACAGCTAATTTGATTTGGCTCATGGGTAATATCGTTTTTAATCGGCTATCCTGAGGTGCCCTTGACCTTGGCGAATTTAATTCGCCAAGGTCAAGGGCACCTAAATTCCAAAACGCATTAGTCAACTACAGGTTTAGATCACCTATTTCCTAATACGTCTGTTTTTAAGCTGGGGTCAGATGCACTGTGGGATATAAGCTGCTTAGGAGTGAATGACACTGAATGACACTGAATGACACTTGATTACACTACTGAGGGGAATAGTACTCTGAGTCAGGGTTTGGTAAACATCTGGCTGGTGAGCTTAACTGAAATTTTGAAGCCTTTATGAAGATTTAAGTATATACACTAGTATTATATATACTCTTTTCTTATGAACATTACTGATTAACTTTGTTCCCGTTAATTTATATTAACTTCATTAAATCTTTTTGAAATAGCCACATAGTTTTAAGCTATCTTATGGTAAGCCTATTAGACTAATTTTTAACGAAATAGGGGGAGTTTGAGGGGGCGAAATTCTCCCACCTGGCCTTTGGCCACGCTGCGCGAACGTCCAGGTGTTGAAGTTACCGTAAGGATAGTGGAGCCTTAATCAAAAAGTTTTAACCCTTTTATGCATAGCCGACTAACCATAAAGGCTCCACTAACAATCAGGTTTCGTCTCTAGGATGGATAGCCCTCTCAAAACCTTTGCTGATGAATTGACGATTTATCACAAATAACATATAATGATATATAGGTCGATAGCAAATGCAGGAAAAATGAGACATCAAGCCGTAAAGATCCGAATTTACCCCACACAAGAGCAAGTTCATATACTTGCTCAGCACTTTGGCTGTGCTCGTTGGTGGTGGAATTATGCTCTAAATCAGTGCATAGAAACCTACAAGGAAACCGGGAAAGGATTGTCTCGTTCTGCACTTAATGCTATGTTGCCAAAACTCAAAAAAGACGAGAAAACCGTATGGCTAAAGGATTGTTACTCTCAGATTTTGCAATCGGTCAGTCTCAATCTTAGTCGTGGATATCAAAACTTTTTTGAAGGTAGAGCTAAATATCCTAAATTCAAGTCATATCATCACCGTCAATCAATCCAATATCCACAGTACGTAAAACAGGTAGGTGACTGTCTCAAATTTCCCGGAAAGTTGGGAGTTGTTAAAGCAATAATCCACCGACCATTAGATGGAGAAATCAAAACTGTCACAGTCAGCAAGACTCCTTCCGGTAAATACTATGCCTCTGTACTGATGCAATACGACTCGAACGACGTAAAGCCATCTATTGTTCGCGCAGCGTGGCCTACGGCCACAGGTAAAGTGATTGGTATTGATTTAGGTATTAAAGATTTTGCGATCACCTACGATGGTGAAAAAACTTCTAAATTTGGGAATCCCAAGCATTTAGCAAAGTACGAAAATAAACTAGCGAAAAAGCAGCGTATTGCTGCCCGAAAAAAGAAAGGGAGCAATGGACGCAAAAAGGCCAAAAAGATTGTAGCTAAGGTATACGAACGGATTGGAAATGTCCGCCAAGACTACTTGCATAAGCTATCTAGAAAAATAGTTGACAATAACCAGGTAGTGGTAGTCGAAAACCTAAACGTCAAGGGCATGGTTCGTAACCACAAATTAGCTAAAGCAATATCGGATCTAAGTTGGGGAAATTTTGTTAATTTTCTTTCTTATAAATGCGAAAAAGAAGGAAAAGTACTAGTTGAGATAGATCGATGGTTTCCCAGTTCCAAAACCTGCTTTAATTGTCATTACCGAATCAAAGAGTTACCGCTACATGTAAGGTCTTGGGTTTGTCCAAGCTGTGGCACTCATCATGATAGAGATGGTAATGCGGCAAAGAATATTAGAGCAGAAGGGATCAGAATGCTATCCTCCTCTGGGACGGGGGAGGTCAACGCCAGTGGAGAAGAAGTAAGACCAAGACGTGGACGTCCGTCCAAGTTGAGGCATTCTTCCGTGAAGCTGGAAGCCACCACCTGGCCGTAGGCCACGCTTTCGGAAAAGCCGTTCGCGAAGCGTGGCCTACGACCTCCGCTGCGCGAATGCTAACAACGAAGTAGGTCGTGGTAGTTCACTTACCAGGAATTGAAGTAAAAGTCAGTAAAATCATCGATTATCAAAAACTCTACAAATTTTGGACAGTTCTCGCGAAAGTGAACTACACTTGACACTTAGCCCTGGATTAGGCTAAGGAATATATAAAAGGATATCTTAGTGAAAACACCGACAGTGGAAACATCTATAGTGCAGACACCCAAAGTTAAAATGGTAATAGTCAGCACTCCCCTGTTGCTTTGATTCTTGCTTGGATAGGAATATCTCCCTTACCGGCAAGATAGCTGACCAGTCTAAGGTGAGGTGAGAGGAATTTTGGTTTGAGAAGAATTTTGGGATTATGTCTGGTGTTAACCTTGCTCCTGCCTGGTGGTGAGGCTCAGGCAGGAGAGTTAGCTGAGCGTTTAGGTAAGTTTCCCGATTGGAAAAGCAAACCCCCAGTTACAGCGGCGACCGGGGATTTGGTATATCCCACTTGGATGAAGGGGACTTGGAAAGTTACCAGCACCCTGATCGAGCAGATAGCACCTCTAGCACCAGAAATAGTGACACCAGGATTTGAAGGTAATCGCAGTCATCTAAAAGAACCAATTAGTTTTCTGGTGCGGTTTCAAAAGGTTGGTAAATCAAGATCAGGGCTTGGGGATTGGTTTATTCCGTTTAGAACTCAACGTTCTAGAAAAAATTTGTCAGTCTTCAAACCTACCTCAGAGGTGGTTGCTGAAGACGTGGTTGCTGACCGAGGGTTCAATGGGTTGAATATTGCTAGGGCTTACCTAGGCGAAGGCATAATTAGAGCTGTCAAAGTAGACCCCAATTCCCCTAATCGCCAGGTTACCCTTCTGCGCACCGGGAGCCAACTAGTTTCGCTGATTACTGGTCGTGCTTCTGAAATACCAGCTGCGGATCAGTTTATTGCCACAGAAGTTGTCAACCAAGTCTTTCGCGGTACTCGCCGACCTTTTTTCAACGAAGTAGAAACCACAACAGCATATCAGTTCTATAAATCACCTAGTCCGATGATTAAGGCTGACCAAGTCACAGCGGTTTATCTGTCACCACAAGACCCTGATTACTTTAAAGCTTTGGAAAAACCTGTGGCTCTCTATCGCTATCAATTAGAGCTAGTAGCAGTTAGGGAAAGTTGAAAGTTTAAGGTTGAAGGTTAACCGGATTTTCCCCAATCCAATTCAGCAAAATCGGGTTGACTATCTCTGGTGCTTCATCTTGGGGACAATGACCCAAACCTTCTAAAGGAATAAACCTCTCTACCGTCGGGAATTTCGCTAATTCTCGTCCCAAGTCAATGGGTTCCCAGGGGTCTTCGCTGCCCCATAGTATGATGGCAGGACAAGGCAAAATTGGGATCAGGTCTTCTGGTAGAGGTCCTTGAGAATAGCTAGTAAAGGCAATAAAAACATCAGCTGCACCGGGATCAGCTGCTGGTGCCATAATTAGATCAAGCAGTTCATCAGTGACGGCTTCTGGACGACCGTAGGCTTGCAACAGAATATTACGCACTACTTTAGGCTTAGCCAGCTGACTAAAAAAATACTGGCCAACCCACTTAATCTTTAAAAATCGTTGAAGTACTGGTGTGCCAAGACGCTTATACCAAGGGAGTTCAGCCTGTTTACGCTCATGGAGTAGTCGTAGAGAAAAGTTGAGCAGGGCCACTCCTTTGGCTAGCTCTGGATTATCTACAGCGGTTTGCATCAGCGCAATACAACCAATAGAGTTTCCAACTAAAAAAGCCGGACCACCAACCACCTCCCGACAGAAATCGGCAATTTGTTGCCCCCAGGTTTCAAAGGTATAGTCTATCTCTATACCAGGAGTCGGTTTAGCTGAAGCGCCAAAGCCAATCAAATCAATGGCATAACATCGGCAGGTTTCCCCCAACACTGGTAAGGTCTTGCGCCAATGTCCGGAAGATGCCCCAAAGCCATGGACCATCACCACAGCTGGTCCAGAATTACCGTAAGCTTTATACCCAATGGAAAAGCCCTGCCAAATCCAGGTTTTTGTTTCAATCTGATCCCTGATTGGGGCTGTGAAAGAGGAAGACATGCTCAAAAAATCCCAAGTTATGCCATAACTATACCTTTACAATTTGTAACAAAACCTAGTAACTATAGTAAATAGTCAGCTGCAGGAGTGGTGATTTTACGGATTGCCTATTGAGCCACGACAACCTATGGTGAAGGTTGGCAAAATGCTCCAGAAGCTCTTTTAGATTCTGAGCAGGTGGAATAGGCTCGATGTAGAATTGGGTCGCTAAATTTGCCCTTGATGCTAAATTCGTCTATAAGCTAACTGGATATCACATCATCTCCCCTTAAGCAAAGTTTGCATTATAAAGGGGCTTGACCTATGATCCATCATCCATGATCCATCACCCATGACTATAGAAAAAATCATCATCACCATTGGCAGTTATGCTCCGGATTTTGAATTGCCGGGAACTGATGAGCAGGTTCACCATCTCTGCCGTTATTTAGAACGTTTCAAAGCAGTGGGCGTTATTTTCTTAGGCAATAACTGCCCCTATGTCAATTCCTACATCCCAAGACTCAAACACATTCAAAACCAGTTTGAAGATCAAGGTTTTACCCTAGTGGGCATTAATGCCAATGATGTTTATCAGTACCCCGCAGAGAGTTTTGAGCAGATGAAGCAATTCTGCCAAGATCAGCAATTGAATTTTCCTTACCTTTGGGATCCAACTCAAGACGTAGCTCACAGCTTTGGTGCCCATAAAACCACTGAGGCATTTTTAATTGACCATAAGGGAATTGTATGCTATAATGGTTCAATAGATGATAATCCAAAAAATAGTGACGCAGTAGAAACCCATTACTTACACAGTGCGATCGCGTCTCTTTTAGGAGGGCAAAACATTTCACCACAATCAACTAAGGTAACTGGTAGTCCTATTCAGTGGCGATAATCCTTAAGCTGGGATTAAAAAAGAGCGACCAGGGATCAGCGATAAGCTATAACCCATGACGAATGGTAAATTTGACTGTTATCTTGATGTGGATAACAATTTCATAACAAAGAGTCGTGGCATGGGGATAAAATACCGAAGGGTTTTACTAAAATTGAGCGGTGAAGCCTTGATGGGCAATTTGGGCTACGGCATCTCACCGGAAGTGGTTCAGGAAATCGCAGCTGAAGTCGCTGCCGTTTTGAATGAAGGTGTTCAAATGGCAATCGTTGTCGGTGGTGGCAATATCTTTCGCGGACTCAAAGCTGCAGCGGGGGGGATGGATCGGGCAACTGCTGATTATATCGGTATGATTGCCACAGTGATGAATGCCTTGACTTTGCAAGATGCTCTAGAACGAAACAATATCCCGACACGGGTGCAAACTGCCATCGAAATGCAGGAAGTGGCAGAACCCTATATCAGGCGTCGTGCCATTCGCCACCTGGAAAAGGGACGAGTGGTCATTTTTGGGGCAGGTAGTGGTAATCCATTTTTTACCACTGACACCACCGCTGCTTTACGAGCGGCAGAAATTGATGCTGAGGTAATATTTAAGGCAACTAAAGTTGATGGTATATATGATTGTGATCCTAACCTGAATCCTAAGGCCCGACGGTATCAGAGCCTGACCTACAGCCATGTCCTAAGTCAGGATTTGCGGGTGATGGATAGTACTGCGATCGCATTATGTAAAGAGAATAACCTCCCAATTATGGTATTTGATCTAAGGGTGCGGGGTAATATTCACCGCGCTGTTATGGGAGAAACTGTTGGAACAATAGTGGGAGGTTCCTGTGCAATTAGCTGATGTCGAAACCAGTATGCAGAAAGCTGTTGAGGCCACTCAACGGGCGTTCAACACCATTAGAACGGGTCGCGCCAGTACTAGTCTATTGGATCGGGTGATGGTTGAGTACTATGGTACCCCAACCCCCCTGAAATCTTTGGCTAATATCAACACGCCAGACGCTAGTACAATCACCATCCAACCTTACGACAAAAGTATGCTGAGCCAGATCGAGAAAGCAATTACTCTTTCGGATCTCGATTTGCCTCCAAACAACAATGGTGAAGTTGTGCGGTTAAATATTCCTCCACTCACTAGCGAACGTCGTAAAGAATTTGTCAAAATGGCAAGTAAGTTTGCGGAGGAAGGTCGAGTATCGATTCGCAATATCCGTCGTGATGGCGTTGACTCTGTGCGAAAAGAGGAAAAAAAGAAGGAAATCTCTGAGGATGAGTCACGGGATTTGCAGGAGGAGATTCAGAAGTTGACGAATAAATACACAAAGAAAGTTGATGAAGTGTTCGCGGCTAAAGAAAAAGACATCATGACTGTGTAATGCTACTATGTCATGCTACTGTGTAATGCTATTCTCGGTGAGGGGTTAGTCCATTTTGGCAACTCTTCCCTCTATCGGTATTCACAGTTGTGTGTAATTGTTTTACTTGTGTACTTACTAGTTATTTGATAATAATTGAAAAATGAACCGCTCATCCCACGACTAGCCAGGTCTAGGATGAGCGGAAATTTTTAATCTACTTGAACAAAAGTACCAGCTCATCCCACGACTAGCCAGGTCTAGGATGAGCGGATTTTTTAAATCTACCTGAACACTTTGTTAATTTTCTCATATTTTTTCTGATTGAACAAAAAAACAAAATTCAGGAATAAAACGACTCAATCTTAGATTTGGCAAGGGATTTAAACAATATTGACTAACTGCTTCATCCTAATTGATGTATGAAGGTTTCGTATATAAATGTAAAAAACAATAGGTTTATGTTAATATATGTTGCAGTTGAGAGTTGCTGTTGTTAGGGTAGGCTTATGGTTTAGTTTCTGGTAAATACTCATTTCAAGGAGGGTACCAACCATGCTCTACATCAACACAAATTATGGCTAAGGATTGATTAAGTGATGCCAGAATGATTTGAAGGATATTTCGAGCACCGATTCTTACCAAGTTTCCGCAACAAACCGGCCAGAAATATCTTAACCAGTTATCCACCACACTGAATGGCAAATTGCCGCTTATTTGACTCCCTTAGCCAATAGTCCGATAGCTAGGGTTGGGGAAAAGGCTGTTGCCATCACTTATTTGTAGGTAGTCTTTACCAATTTTGAACTGCCTACGGATAACCATTGCGTGGGAGCAACATTTCACGGTGGCTAACTTCACGGTGACTAACGTTACTGTGGCTAATTTCAGTCTCAGTGGGTTTAGCGACGCATCTTAGCATCGGATGCTTCCTGGTTTTTAACTTTCACTTATTTTCAACTATAGGTATTGTAGCACATGAAGATTCAGGGAAAAACTGCTCTGGTTACTGGAGCCTCTCGTGGTATTGGCAGAGCGATCGCTCTGGAGTTAGCCCAACAAGGAATAAGACGCTTACTGTTGGTGGCGCGAAATCGCCAACGTTTAGCAGAAGTGGCGGCTGAGATTGAACGACAAGGGGTACTAGTTGTGACGCTCGTCTTAGATCTAACCCAAATCGTAGGAGTCAATATTGCGATCGCACGAGCTTGGCGAACTTACGGACCAATTGATTTGTTGGTTAACTGTGCTGGCGTTGCTCATCAAGCTCCTTTTCTAGAATCCAAACTGCAAAACTTACAGGAAGAAATCGCCACGAATTTGATGGGTATGTACACAATGACTCGTTTAATTGGGCGACGCATGGCAGCACGACATGAAGGTACTATTGTGAATGTTTCTAGTTTAATGGGTAAGGTGGCAGCACCGACGATGGCAAGCTATTCCGCTACCAAATTTGGGATTGTTGGTTTTACTCAAGCGTTACGGGGAGAGTTAGCGCGAGAAAATATCCGGGTAATCGCTTTACTGCCATCGTTAACAGATACTGATATGGCGCGAGGATTACATTTGTTTCGCTGGGTGTTGCCGATGACTCCTCAACAAGTCGCTAAAGTGTTAGTCGCCAAACTGGAGAAAAACTCATCGGAAATTTTAGTGGGATGGCAAAGTCATTTAGCTGTGTGGTTTCAGCGTTTCTTTCCTTCGCTACTGGAGAAAGTATTACGGATTGCAGCTCCTTTGTCTAGAAGTAAAAGTTTTAGAGAAAAACAAAATAGGCAACAGGCAACAAGCAACAGAAAAGGATTTTGGAGAAGAGTTTTGGATTTTGGCTTTTTAGATCTAGTAGACAAACGTTTGATCAAGGGTTTGATCAAGCTTTAAAAGAGAAATTTCCTGATTAATCTTTCCGATTTGAACAGGACTTACGCACCCTACAAATAAATTGCCTGCCTAAGTCCTTTATGGTTGATTAATTTCAAATTCGCGCTCTTATGAACTCTCCTCCTTCCCTGGAGGAGAGGCCGAAATCAAGCTCCTTCGCGTAACTTATCCAAAACACTGCGGTCTTCTAGAGTGGAGGTATCTCCAGCAACCTCTTGACCTGCAGCTAGCGATCGCAATAGCCGTCGCATAATCTTTCCGGAACGAGTCTTGGGCAAAGCATCAGTAAAGCGAATGTCACCAGGACGTGCGATCGCACCAATTTCTTTGACTACGTGCTGCTTTAGTTCTTGCTTGAGTTCGTCACTAGCGCTATAACTGCCTTCTAAGGTCACAAAGGCAAACACATCTTCCCCTTTTAGGTCATCAGGTTTACCGACTACAGCTGCTTCAGCTACAGAAGGATGAGAAACCAGTGCTGACTCCACTTCCATGGTTCCTAAGCGGTGACCAGAGATATTCAACACATCATCAACACGACCCATAACCCAGAAATAACCATTGGAGTCTTTTCTGGCACCATCTCCAGCAAAATAGAAGTATTGGCCATCTTTTGGTTGAATGTGTTCCCAATAGGTGCGGCGGAAACGGTCATCATCCCCATAGACAGTACGGATCATACTTGGCCAAGGATGTTTGATAACTAAATAACCGCCATCATTGTCCCCAACTGGATTGCCGTCTAAATCTACAATATCAGCAATAATGCCTGGGAAGGGGAAGGTAGCGGAACCGGGTTTAGTAGGAGTAGCACCAGGTAAGGGGGTGAGCATGAAGCCACCGGTTTCAGTTTGCCACCAAGTATCGACAATGGGACAACGTTGTCCCCCAATCACCCGATGGTACCACATCCAGGCTTCTGGGTTAATCGGTTCACCCACAGTTCCTAGGATACGTAGGGAGGATAAATCACGGGCGTTGGGATGCTGGTCTCCCATCTTAATAAAGGCACGAATAGCAGTGGGAGCAGTGTAGAAGATAGTGACTCCATATTTTTCGACCACATCCCACAAACAACCGGGATTGGAAGGACGGGGAGCCCCTTCGTACATCAGGCTAGTAGCACCATTGGACAATGGACCATAGACAATATAACTGTGTCCCGTAATCCAGCCGACATCAGCAGTACACCAGTAGACATCAGTCTCCTTGAGGTCAAAGGTCCACTTGGTAGTCATGTGGGTGTAGAGGTTATAGCCACCAGTAGTGTGAACGACCCCTTTCGGTTTACCGGTGGTACCACTAGTGTAGAGAATGAAGAGCATATCTTCACTATCCATGGGTTCCGCTGGACAATCAGCAGATGCTCCCGGTTGCAAGTCATGCCACCAGTGGTCTCGTCCTGGTTCCATGTCAATCCCTTGCTTGGTGCGTTCTACCACTAGGACGTTTTCTACAGTAGGTGCGCCATTATTCTCTAGGGCTTTATCAACTTGGATCTTGAGAGGAACAATCTTGTCTTTGCGCCAGCCCCCATCAGCAGTAATTACTAATTTAGCTTGAGCATCTACTAGTCGGTCTTTGAGGGCTTCTGCACTAAAGCCACCAAAAACAACGGTGTGGGGAGCGCCAATTCTAGCACAGGCCAGCATGGCAATAGCAGCTTCGGGAATCATGGGCATATAAATGCCAACGCGATCGCCTTTTTTCACTCCCAGTTGTTTGATCACATTTGCCATCTGGCAAACTTCCCGGTGTAACTGGGCATAGGTTAAGGTGCGGGAGTCTCCCGGTTCCCCTTCCCAAATCAGGGCAGCTTTATTCCGACGCCAGGTAGTCAGGTGTCTGTCAAGACAGTTGTAAGAAATATTAATCTTGCCACCAACAAACCACTTGCCAAAGGGGGGTTGCCAATCTAATACCGTATCCCACTTTTGAAACCAGTCTAGTTCTTGGTCTGCAAGCTGGGCCCAAAACCCTTGGGGGTCAGCTTTGGCTTGTTCATAAAGTTGCTGATACTCCGCCATGCTCTTAATCTGGGCATTCTCGGAAAAGTCAGCTGGTGGCGGGAACAGCCGTTCTTCTTGAAGGATTGATTCTATAGTTGGTTCTGACATAGTTATAGTAAATTACTGAGATCTAATTAGGTAGTCTAGACTTAGCCAAGGCTCAGTCTAATCAAACCATACTTAACAGGTTACCCAGTTGGGCAAATCGTTGGATTTCTTTAATTTATGCTTAATCATTGCTCAGATACCTATTTCTTTACCAGGTATAGTCGTAAGCTTAAGCGCTACGCGCACGCTACGCGAACAGCTATCAGCTATCAGCTATCAGCTTTGGAATAAAACAGGTAACCTTTGTTTGATATAAGTTACCTCTGGTGATCACTGAACACTGACTGCTGACGGCTGAACACTGACCGCTGAATGCTGAATACTTACAATAAAACTGCTGTAGTTATGTCAAGAAAAGTAGAAGTTGTTCCCCATGACCCGAAGTGGCGAGATGAATTTGAGCGTGAATCCAAGCAGATTGCTCTTGCCGTCGGCGACAACTTAGTTGCTGTACACCATATTGGTAGTACATCTATTCCAAAACTAGATGCTAAACCAATTATTGATATTTTGGTTGAAGTCAACGACATTACCAAAGTCGATAAAAATAGTTCAGGGATGGAGACAATAGGCTATGAAGGAATGGGTGAATACGGCATACCAGGTCGTCGTTATTTCCGGAAGCATAATCAACTAGGAATCAGAACACATCATGTTCATATATTTGAGGTTAATTCGCTACAGGTAGAGCGTCACTTAGCCTTTCGAGATTATATGATTGCCCATCCTAACGATGCCCAGAAATACGGTGAACTTAAGCGAAAACTTGCTAAGAAATATCCAGACAATATTGAAGCCTATATGGATGGCAAAGATGGGTTCATTAAAGAGATGGATCGAAAAGCAGCAGAGTGGCGTAGAGAATGTAGAATTAAGAATGTAGAATTAAGAATTAAGAATTAAGAATTAAGAATTAAGAATTAAGAATGGAGAATTTAGAATTGGGAATTGGAATTTAGAATTCTGGCTTCTGGCTTCTGGCTTCTGGCTTCTGGCTTCACCATTCTGGCTTCACCATTTTTAATTCTACATTCTACATTCTACATTCTTAATTCTGCCTTCGTAACTATTCAGCCATCAGCTGAAGCCTTAGAATTATGCTTACTTTGATGGGTATGCAACAACAAAATTAATAATATTTCAATGCAGTGCTGAGTGCGGAAATGGCACTGGAGTTTCTGGATGAAGAGCAGAAACCCAAGGTAATATTGTGCGAAGCGCCATTAGTGGAAGGTGCGATCGCAGCCGTTGTCCAAGCTGCGGCTGGTGGTGATATGGACTAAGTGATGGCATTAGCTAGATCAGCCTTAATCGGTGACACTTGATACTTTAGTTGGGATTCCCCCTGCTGGTAGGGTTTCAGCAGACAGTCCAAGTAAGCATTCAGCTGTCAGCTGTCAGCGGTCAGCTGATCTAACTCAGCATTATTCCAATGCTGACCTGTCTTATTAAAAAGCTGTTCGGTGTGGCCTGCCCATAAACTGATAGCTGATAGCTGATGGCTGAACGCGCACGCACCTCAAGTAGCGCTAATCGCTGTTCGCTTACCAGTCCAATTTATTCATCAAAATTAAGGACAAACCCCATGAACTATGGGAAGAACTACTTTTGTCTGTCTTTAAACCTAGAGATTATACCAAATCCGGTTTATAAAAGCTTATAAACGTTAGTCATAAGTTAACCAATGA
>WTKN01000292.1 GCA_011524395.1 Moorena sp. SS36440bin_2 | reverse complement strand
GTGCGGCTTGTTCTAAGTAGGAGCCTTCCGAAACGGAAGAGGTATGACTTAGGTAACTCGCGGGGACAACCCCAAAAGTTATAACTATCTATCGAATGCAGGTGCAAACCCTGTCCTTGAAGAGACAAGTGACTCCCTACCTTGGCCACACCGAGCAGGCGACATCCTAGCAGAGTGAAGCTGGCACCAGGGCGCAACCAGATACCAATCAGATGGGTAACACTGGCGCTAAAGGGGAGGTGACATGGGTAACAGAAGCAAAAGTCCTGAAAAAGTGTCTAAGATATGAGCCGCAATCTGACTAGCACATGCGAGACTCGATTCCCGATTATCCTCACAACGTCGTAACTGGGATAGTTGTAATCTCCGAGGAGGGAATAGGCAAAGTGGACTGCCCTAAATCACCACAACAATCTGATAGATGGAACAAGTAAAAACGGCAGCATATAGGTCTGTAGAAAGGTCGTACCTACAGTAAGTTATGTCAAACTTAATCCCTACTGCCGGGTAGGATGCAGGCGAATAACTGCCTGCGGGTATTCAGAGTATACAAATTCGCTTGAGAGCACAGTTAGACGCATGAGTAATCATAGCGAACTTTGGAAAAGCCAGAAGTGGAAGAAACTCCGCCAAAATCTTTTCCGCCTACAAAAACGAGTATACAAAGCGGTTCGAGCTGGTGACCTAAAGAAAGCCCGGTCTCTACAGAAACTGATACTGAAATCCCGTGCAGCACAACTCCTGGCCGTCCGACAAGTGACCCAACTAAATAAGGGCAAAAAGACCGCTGGAATTGACGGCAAGTCAAGCCTCAATTACAGACAACGCATGGAACTGGTGGAAGCATTGAACGACTATGGCCATGACTGGCACCATAGCCGACTACGAGAAGTCCCCATTAAGAAAAAGAATGGGAAAATCCGAATGTTGAAGATACCAACCATAGCCGACAGAGCATGGCAATGTCTAGTTAAATTCGCCCTAGAACCAGCACATGAAGCCACGTTCAGTGGCAACAGCTACGGATTCAGGACGGGAAGATGCGCCCAGGATGTCCAAAAACGTCTGTTTCTACACCTGAAATCAGACAAAAATGGCATCAACAAACGCATCATCGAATTAGACATTAAAAAGTGCTTTGACCGCATTTCCCATGACTCCATTATGGATAGATTGATAGCACCTGCATGTCTGAAACAGGGGATATTCAGATGTTTAAAAGCAGGAATCAATCCGGAATTCCCGGAGCAAGGAACTCCCCAAGGCGGTGTAGTCAGCCCCTTGTTAGCCAACATTGCACTTAACGGAATAGAAAATATACACACTAGCCTTCGGTACGCCGATGACATGGTGTTCATTCTTAAGCCAAAGGATGATGCTAACAAAATCCTCCAGAAAGTTAAAGAATTTTTGGCGGACAGAGGGATGGAAATCAGCGAAGAAAAGACTAAGCTGACCAAAACGACAGACGGATTTGACTTCCTGGGGTGGAAATTCCGCAACAGAAAAGACGGAAAATTCTCGTGCATTCCCTCAGAGGAAAACCACAGAACAATCCGTAAGAAGATTAAAAGCGTAATCAACAGCTCAAATTATGGTGCCAAAGTAAAAGCTAAGAAATTAGCACCTATCGTTCGCGGATGGCGTAACTACCATAGCAGTTGTGACATGAGCAGCAGCAGGGATAGTCTCTGGTTTATGAGAAAAACCGCAAACCGGAAATTCCGCAAGGAAAAAAAGGTAAACCGGTATAAAGCAAATGAACTATGCGACAAAGCCTTCCCTAAGGTCGGTTACAAACAAAACCAACACGTAAACGTAAAGGGGACTAAGTCACCCTACGATGGTGACTTAGTCTACTGGAGTAACCGAAATTCCAGGTTATACTCCGATGCTACATCTAACGCCTTGAAAAAGCAAAACCATTCCTGTGGACACTGTGGGTTGAAATTTACCGAAGACGAATCTGTACATCTCCATCACGTTGATGGAAACCACGACAATTGGTCCAAAAGTAATCTTCTAGCAGTTCATCAGAGCTGCCACCAACAGATACATTGGAGCACTCCGAAAGGAAAGGATACCTAGGAGCCGTATGCGGTGAAAGTCGCACGTACGGTTCTGAATCGGAGGTGCCCCGGATAATACCGGGCATCGACCGTAACCAA
>WTKN01000163.1:1200-14525 GCA_011524395.1 Moorena sp. SS36440bin_2 | reverse complement strand
AGAAGTTACCGTAAGACAGGCTCGCCTTAATCAATAAGTTTTACCCCTTTTTTGCCTTTGAAGTTACCGTAAGAATAAGCCAGCCAAAATCGGCTAAGTTAAACCCCATGCATCTGCATAGCCGAACAACCATAAAGGCTGCCTTATTCTAAGGTTTCGTCTTTGAGCCTACCAACCATAAAGGCTCAACGTAATCAGGTTTCGTCTCCGGGGGAGACCCCCGCGTGAAGGCGCTGCCTTCCCAAGACCGCGCAAATCACGCTTTAATCGATTTAGGAAAAGCAATGGAAGCCAGTCGTGCTTACACTACCATTGTGCTTTTTCGTGGGCTTGCAAGCAAGTCGTCCTTATTCTGTCAAGCTATCAATCGGATTATTTTAAATTTGTCTTCAACTTTGCCGTGGTCAACCACTATACATGCCAATTATTTTTGATGCGCACCTGACTCATTGTATTGGCTAATTCCACGTTGATAGTTTTGACAGCAAAAACTGGCACTTAGCTTATACAAACACCTTTCTGTATTTTAGCTTAACAATCGGTGGATAGTATTTATCCCAGATATCGGCAAGCTTTTCTACTCACAGGATAGCCTACCGCGAACGTTCCTGTTTTTGATTGCTTTATCCACACTATTCGGTTCAATCCCTGGTTGATATTTCCTACAGGCGCACTATTAATCTACACCATCATCAACCCTGCCAACTGATCATCCCACCATGACCTAAGTGGTTCATAGGTGGGATGAATCGTAGGACTTATGGATTACGTAGTCTTCATCACAGACAAACGTTGGTCAGGTATTGAGGTTACTTTCCCACGGATTCATCCGTCGGGTTTGCACTACTCTCTTCTGACACAACTAGCGAGATTTTTGGTAGATATGTCTAAATTTGTTGATATTTATCGATAAAACTAACCCCTATAGCCAAACAGGTTTTCTAGCGGGGGAGAAGTTTACCGGAAGCCCACGGCAGCTTGCCAGACAAAGGCTAGCAGCAAAAAGAACACAGGGATGACTGGTAGAACGTCCACGACTGGACCAAAAATAGAGTAAGCTTCGGGTAATGTGCCTAACAGGAGTGCAGCTTCCATATCTTAAATCTTCCTTTCCAACACAGATTTAATAATTGACATGTATCTTAACATGAAGTGAACAGCCAACGAGCAAATTGTGTAGTGAATTGATCACTTAAGATGGCTGCCCTGATCGCTTGAGTAAACCGAATTAGCTCAGTCACATTGTGGTGAGAGAGTAACATATAGCCTAGAGATTCACGCGATCGCACTAAATGGTTCAGATAAGCACGACTGAAATTCTGACAGCAATAGCAAGGACAACTGGCATCTAAGGGGGAAAAATCTTCCCGAAACCGGGCATTTTTCAAGTTCCAGCGTTCCCCCTGCACTAAGGCGCTACCATGACGTCCCAGGCGAGTGGGAATAACGCAGTCAAACAAGTCTATGCCAGATGCGATCGCTAAAACCATTTCCCTGTAGGTACCGACCCCCATCAGATAACGAGGCTTATGCCATGGCAGTAATGGAGCAGTTGTCTGCACAATTTGGTGAATCAATTCAGGGGGTTCCCCCACACTGACACCACCAATGGCATAACCTGGTAAGTCCAACTCGACCAAGGATTCGGCAGCTAAGACACGCAAATCTAAGTACACCCCACCCTGAACTATACCAAACAAAGCTTGTTGTTCAGGGCGATTGTGAGCAATAATACAGCGTTTGAGCCAGCGATAGGTTCGTTGAGTTGCTAATTCCACCTCAGTTCGCTCAGCTGGATAGGGGGGACACTCATCAAATGCCATGATCACATCTGCTCCCAAGGCATGCTGAATTTCCATACACCGTTCTGGGGTTAGATCAATCATCCGCCCATCCCGAGGAGATCGAAACGTCACCCCCTCTTCAGTAATAGTACGGAGCTGGCTTAAGCTAAACACCTGAAAGCCACCAGAATCTGTCAATATTGGTCCGTTCCAACCCATAAATCGATGCAGCCCACCGGCTTTTTTAATGATGGCTTCTCCCGGTTGCAGATGGAGATGATAGGTATTAGCCAAAACCATTTGGGCCCCAGCTACCTCTAACTGGGCTGGTGTTAGAGTTTTTACCGTTGCTAGGGTGCCTACTGGCATAAACCTGGGAGTTTCCACCACACCATGGGGGGTCACAAACACCCCAGCTCTTGCTTTAGTGTGGCTACAGGAAGCCTGACATTGAAATGAAAAATTATTTTTCTGTTGATTCAAGTTGATCTAGGTCTTGAAATATCGTTAACTAGACCATAGCGTTTAATTCGCTTAACCCTGTTCAAGCTCTTGCCTCTTCGATATTGTGTATTCGATGCATCCAACTTGGAGCAAGCCAATACTTAGTACCCTTGAATTTAATTAATCAATCTGTAACTTGTAACCTTGTAACCTTCTAACCTTCTAACCTTCTAACCTAAAAAGGACAATCTCCATCATCATCAATTTGCACATCCCATTTTGCGCTTAGAACCTGTGTGACCATAGCTTCAAGGGCTTCCGCCTGAAGTTGCTCAACACACTCTTGTTGCAAAGGATTCAAAAGGGGAATCAGTCGCAACTGACGATTTTCGTGAATTAGGTCAAAGTAAGCTTCTTGCTCTGGAGACTGACTCAGTTGTAAATAGTCAAAACTATGGACATTGATGTAAAGTGTCCGATTGGTAATCAGGGTAGAGCAATGGGGATCAGCAAATACTTCCTGAACTAACCCTTCCCCCTGGTTTTTTAGTTGACCATCGAGAGTGTGGATGTAACGGACGCAACCTAAATCACCAAGCAAGCGTTTCATATCTCGCTTGTTGATGATAATGCCAGTTTCAATGATGCAAGGAGCTGGAAGTTGTTGTCGAGATTGGTGGTGACTCATGGATAAAAGCCTATAATGCTTTTCAGGGCTGATATTGACATGCAACTGGTTAATTTAATTGATTGGCGAGGCAACCCTAAAGGTGAAACCAATTGATGAGAACACAGCTACGGCAACGGGTTAAAACCAACAATAAAGGTTAATAGTGTTAGGTTTTGGGTTAATGGTTATCGGACTTTATACCTAATCTAAGCATGCTTAATGGTTAATACAAGGGTATAAGCATGTAAGCGTACCTAGTAAGCAGCAACAGATAATTCCAATAGATGCAGGGAATAATGGCATGTTAGGTGTTTATCTTGAAATATTTCACAGTCAACTAGTCAAATCTAGACAACTGGATTACTCCTTATTGAGTAAACACCAACAGCCTATATCCCAAATGGGATAAACCCATTGCCAACTACTTTTCGACCAAGGAAGTTGATTGAGCCGTTTTGGTCGGCACGAACTAACTAGATTAGTAGCCCGTTGCTGTTGAGAGCTAAGCCATAGGGTCGGGTAACTTGCTGCTTATAACAACAGCTTATGACACAATACTATCTCAATCTTTCGATGGTGCTCAAAGGAAAATTCCATAAATTTCAGTAACTGCTGTTACCCATGAAATATTTCACTGGACAACAATTGAGGCAATGGGGACGTCAACTTTTCCGTTCTTTAAGTGGTGCTGTAACTTTTTATACTAGTATCCCCCTACCAGGTAGCTGGGGAATGGAGTTTCGAGGGATTGCCCGTTGGGCACCGATCATCGGATTGCTGATTGGGGGGATACTGGTAATATTAGATACTTTATTGCAACAGTTGGGGATGCCAGCACTTACTCGCTCTGTTGCAGTTGTGGTCAGCTGGCTTGCCCTGACTGGAGGATTACACTTAGATGGGGTGATAGACACAGCTGATGGTTTAGCAGTTCCAGATCCCCAGCGCCGTTTAGATGTGATGGCAGATAGTGCTACAGGAGCGTTTGGGGCAATGGCAGCTTGTACTCTATTATTGCTAAAAACCGCTGCCCTAACTGATATCGGGGCTTATCGCTGGGCAGCTTTGATGGGAGCAGCTGCTTGGGGACGTTGGGGACAAGTAGTAGCGATCGCATTTTATCCCTATCTCAAACCCACCGGTAAAGGGGCATTTCACAAACCATGGATACGTATTCCCCAAGATATTCTCTTGGGATTATTCGTTGTCTTAAGTTTATCTGTAGTGCCAGTGTTGCTAGATCTGACAAATGCTTGGTTATCTTTAACCATGGCCATCGGAGGATGTGCGATCGCTCTACTGACTGGCGGCTGGTTTCACCGCCAGCTGGGGGGACATACTGGAGACACTTATGGAGCAGTGGTGGAATGGACAGAAGCCTTGTTTCTTTGCTTATTGACCCTAATACTCCACTAATTCTTTCGCTAATTATTTGCCCAAGACGACCTGTTAGTTTATAGACCACTAACCCACTCGACCAATAACCCCCTAAATTGGTTTAAGTCGGGTTATCTTTAATCTGAACCTGCCACCGCCGGTTGAGCCAAAGGCACGCACCCTGATAATGTACTCATCTGTCTCAGTGATGCGAGCAAATAACAATGAGTTAGTACTGCCATCGGGTCCATCATCATTTTCCGCTACCATAGAACCGTCAGAAGCTATCACAGAGATCATCGTGTCAAAGTTGTCTGAGTGAAGGTCAATGGCAACTTGGTCTCCCGCATCAAGAGTTACTACATAGTCTCGGGCAAAGCCACCATCCCCGATCGGAATATCTTTCTGAGTCAGGGTGTCAACAATTTCTTTGCTATGAGAAATCGGCTGCGGATTGTACAGGTTTTGTGCTCTGGCTACTGGTGCAGTTACGCTCGTTGCCAACAACGTTGCTGCCACAGGCATAACCCAGCTAAACCAAGCAGCAAAAGCTTTACTCATTTAAATATATCTTTAGGTTAGTAACATTTCTAACACTGTACCGTAACCCCCTTAAAAAAGGAGGGTCCTGTCGAGTATGGGCTTAAAGCAGCCCAGGCTATACCCTGACGATACAACCAGCTTACTCTACTACTGACGGGATGTCTCACCGCCAAATTTCTAATATTTTCCCTACTTAACTATAGTCATTTTACTAGGACAAAAAAGCACAACTTGAATGCGATCGCTATTTCAACCTTAGTTATAAATCACCAACTTAATCCAATAATTAAAACCTTCGAGTCAGTTCTCCTCTCTCCTCAAAAAAAACGCCATTTTCTGACATCAAACTGAGGCTATTAAACTTAATAGTTGCTTCGGAAGAGTTTTTTTAACTAGCACTTGTCAATGATTCATTTTATCCATATAATAGTATTATCGGAATAGTTAAGGAGAAAGACAGATGAACAAGTGTGTTTGTACTACAGAAGCAGCATCTCTATTAGGTATTTCTTCTCGGCGATTGCGCCAACTTCTAGAGAAGGGTCGGGTTCGGGGTGCTTATAAAAGTGGGAAATTCTGGATTATTCCGTTGTTTAACAATCTGCCCCAAATCACCAAAGGCACTAGAGGACCAAAAGGGAAATGGCGCACTAATCGTCCTCCAGCGATAGCTAAGATAAATGTCAACCGCAATCACATTGGCTCGAATATCCACAAAAGCCCCGAAGAACGGAAGCCAGTGATTTCCGTAAAACGCAGCGGCAACAATATATACGGCAACCAGGTAGAAATCCTTGGCCCGTGTCGGATTGTCTATAATCCCGATAAACCACTATCTTGTGGAGCTCGTCTATGGATCGAGACCTTCAGTGATGTCCACTTCATTGGTGGCAGTTTCCCTGCTACTAGCTAATGGTCGATTTTTGAGCGTCCGCTCACCATAGCGCAATAATCGTTGGATCGCTTCCAGACGGTTGTCCCATACCTGAACTTGATACGGTTGCTCAACCGATTGTCCAAACATCCACGTCTGAAAGCGAGTACGGAAGGATGACATGGACAATTGTGCTGATAGCAAGCTCATCATGGATGGCTTGTCAGCTAGTCGATTCAGCAACAGGGAAAGGGTATCGGCTTGTTGTCCCCAGTCTGAAAGGTCTGGTTCTCCAATTACGATTTGATTATTTGCCAACATAAAACTCCATTCCTGTTGCAGAGCCTGATAACGTTCTGCTGCAGCTAGGAACGGTTCACGGTAAGGTACTTGTACTTCAGTGGTAGGCTCTTCTTGTCCTTGAGTGCGACTTAAAATACCCCTGAGATTATCATTGAGATTTTCTACTGCAAATAGGGCATAGCCAGGAGCTGGTAAATCTCGCAGCAGTTGAATTTGGTCAACAGCTACAATATCGGGTAAATTCAATAGACGAATTCCTGGCAAAACTAAGGCTGAGCTTAGGGAGGATTTAGTTAGCCATGGCTGGGCTAATTTTTGTAACTCTTCCGTTTCCAGCGCATAAGTCATCGGTACCATCAGGTCAATCTCACCCCGAGACGCCCAATCTTCCCAGTTTTGTTGGATTTTTTGCAATCGGTCTTCCCGAGGCATGGGAAAGACAGCAGCAGAGATAATCAAGTCGGAACGTTTCTGGCGCAGCATTTGTGACACTGACTTGACTAAAGTGTCGATTTGTTCTATACGAAAATCTGTCCACTGTCGCCATAAGTTCTGATCCTTTGGCTTAATCGCCATGGGGTCAACACCGGTCAATGCCTGGAACTGTTCACGGGCTGCCTTACCATAACCAAAGGTATGCCCAGCTTTGGGGTCTTGAAACGGATAGCGAATATAGTCCAGCTGAATTCCATCAACTTCATAGTTGCTGGCTATTTCTTCCAATAGCTTGGTTAGATAATCCCGCACTTCCGGATTAGCGGGGTCAAGAAATGCCTTTCTAGTTCTCTTGTGAAACACACGTTTTTCGTTATCCAAGATTGCCCAGTCTGGATTCTTGGATAGCACTGGTCCTAGATAGTCTGCTGGTTGATCCAAAACTGCATTGTGCCGCTGGTTAGCTGCAGCAAATATCCAAACCCAAGCGTGCAACTCCATCCCTCGTTCATGGGCTAACTTGACTGCTGCTTTTAGAGGATCCCATCCCTCAACCAGGGGATTTTGCTCTGGTGCGATCGCACTCGGGTAAATCGTATAACTAGCGTTAACCGTTTCAAAAAAGATGGTGTGAAAACCAGCTGTAGCCAATTTGTCAAAAATCTTAGCTAAATCTTTTTCAGACTTCGCTTTAACAATAGTACCCCGGTCTAGCCAAATTGCTCGAATCTCTGACTGGGCTAGTTTACGATCAATTGGGTAGTTTTCCCATAGGGTATTTCGTGCTGTCATCCACAGCTGACTTGCCTTTTGATACTCCCTGCGAGCCACTGCTCGACGGAAATTTTCCAAACCTACTCTGGCCTGATTCAATGCCTCAATAGCTGAGTCAGTAGCTGAATCAGTTTCATCCGTTTTACCCTCAGAGGTTTCCTCGGAAGTTTCCGACACTTGCTTAGTACCAGCAGTGACAAATTGTTCAATAGCAGTGCCTGTAGATAAATTCAGATTACTGTTAGCTGCATCGGCTCTTAGCAAAGCACTTTCAAACCGACCAATCAGATTTTCCAACTCCCGCTCCATCGCAGTAGCTTGCTTTAGGGTTCGAATTCGTCTTCTATATCGCGGTGGTGGGGCTTTTGCTGGCTTGGGTGACGGAACTAATAGGGAATTGCTAGGCTTAGCTGAAGCATCTGTGTTATTGCCAGACTCTGCATCTTCTGTTTCCAGCTGTTTCTGGGCAATAGTAGTGTCGATATCCCGACAATGTTGTGGTGAGTGATCAGAGGATTGAGACGATGTAGGTGAATTACTGGTGAGTTGGACATCAGTGAGCTGGGCATCAGTGACTTGGACATCATACCGACCAAGAGCTGCTCGTAACCAAGCACTATCGACCTCCGCCGGAGCTACCCGATCGATACCCCAGCGCCAACCAAAAAACGTAGCATTATTAGAAGTTACTACAGCAGGGGGCTTGTCAACCTGACTCCAGACCGCAGCAGTAGTGGAATTAAGATCAGTAGGAATAAGAGTGCCGCCCTGAATGATACCTGTAATTCCAGTATTCTGCACCCATGTTTGGTTACTGTCTGGGGAAGGATGGAGGATAGAGGGTTGGGTCATTGCAAAGCCCCAATAGGCACCCAAAAGCTCACGCAATTCTTTGCGGATGTCAGGTTTGGAAAGTAACCCAGTCGGACCACTGACAATAACTTTTCCTCCTTCTGCAATCCACTCCTGTAACGCTTGGAATTGTTTGGGGTGGAGGAACTCGACATTGGGCAAAAATAGCAAGTTAGTGTTCTCGAAGTCAGAGGCTTTCTTAACGTCAGTCAAGTCAACAATACAATAGTTAACTCCAATTGAATGTAAGCGTTCGGTAATTCCAGACCAATGCCCTTGATTATCCCGACTTTTAACTACTCCTAGCTGCACCGTTTCAGCTCTAGCAGCTGGTAACCATGGTAGAGAATTGAGCAAAAGCCCGATCAAGGTACTAACTACAATAGTCTTGAGATCGATAGGATTAGATTTGACTTTGGTTAAATCTCTGATCAAGGGGGTTAGCTGCTTGGACAAAGAGCACTGCCAATTGGAACTACTATCGCTACTCCTGAACACCGTTCACTCCTCAAAATTAGTTATCAAAATCTTAACTCTTCTTAGGAATTAACAACGTTAGCGAGAAGTGCGGATTTAGATCACACAGATGGTGGCAGGTATAGCGCTATGCGCCAGGCAAGAGGCAAGAGGCAATAGGCAATAGGAAATAGTGAAGAAAAAAGCTTACTAATCAAGGGATTGAGCGATTTTAATTTTTATTCATTTGTCAAACACCATAGTGCGTAGTGCTATATTGGTTCAATTGCTGGTTATAAATGGTATAACCCATATGGGATCATATTGTCTGGTGGGCAAAAAGCGATGCAGCGCGGTCTTGGGGGTTTCCCCCATGAGCGACTGCATCAAGACACCGTTTGATTGTTTTGAGTATCAATGATTATCTTACTTTGCCCACCCTACTTTAATTCGTATGATAACTGATAGCTGATAGCTGATAGCTTACGAATTAGCTGACATAAAGGGAATAGTTTTACCATCAATGATTACTTTTGTTTAGTTGATGATTAACATAACTACGAAGAACGTTATTAATCGATGATTGATAGCCTTTACCTTGACTTTTGAACCAGTCTATAATGTCACTATCTAAGCGAATAGAAATTGCTTTTTTAGTAATTGGTTTAACCATTTTGGCATTTTCCCAAAAATGATCGTCTAACTCCGGTATATCTGAGGTATCAATAGCAGAGTCAGGAATAGTTTTGATTTCTTCAAGTCGTTTGGGCGAGATACTCATAATACTTTCTCTTTTCCTTAGCGGTAGCTTTTCGAGCAGAAATTAATCGAATTTTACTGTTTCTTTCGGTGTGGGCTACGGTGACAATGACAACGCCTTGTATGGAACCGATGCTGATTTCTCTGATTTCATCATAATCGTATCGTTCATCAATTAAAGTAAAAACGATTCCAAAGAAGATTTCCTTTGCTTCTTCAAAGCTGATGCCATGTTTTCGCTGATTTTGTCGGTTTTTGTTTTCGTCCCATTCAAATTCCATTAAATTGTATATACTTTTTGTATATACAATAACTATAACATAAAATTTAGTTTTTTTCTATCCTACTTTCCGGGAAATGGTATATGGACGCGATCGCATTCTAGGGTAAGCGCAAGAAAACATTGCCCATAGTCTGCATTGGCTAGATATGCTGATAGCTGATCGCTGATTTAGGGAGTAGGAGTATGAAGTAGGGTGAAGCAAATTGGATGACTCTGATAATTATTAAAAACGCTAGAATTACTGATAAGGAAATATATAGCGTTGGTATTTGAGATGTAAACCTGTATGGTCTTTTTTTATTGTCCAATAAAAATCCGAATCTCTTTCCCCTTTTACCTCTTGCCTTTTTCAGCAATTCCTGTGTTTACAACCCAGATCCAAACGCTATAAACCCTACCGAAATTAATATCCTGGATAGGTTGGGCATCTCCCATGAAAACTAATAAGCATCGGTCAGTGTGTGGGAAATTAAAGCAGCAGTTAAATAACAGAGTTCAACGCTGGTTTAATTCCCCTAAAAATGGTCATAGCAGCACCACACAAACAATAACTGTTAATGTAGCAGAGCCTTATCCTCCCTACAAACCTCCCTCAACTCCTCAACAACCTAACCACGGCAACGGCGTAAGTAATATTACCTGGCTCCCTGGTTATCGGTTACATAAGGGTAAGTATACTATCGAAAAAAAATTAGGACAAGGTGGGCTGGGTATTACCTATTTAGCCCGAAATAATAAAACACGCGATCGCATTGTTATTAAAACTATCCTTAATCATGTACTACGCCAAGATAATTTATTAGAATATTGGAAAATTTTTGCTAACGAAGCGGTAAAGTTAGCCCAATGTAGCTGTGGGAATCCTCATCTAGTCAGCTTATGTGAAGAAATCATCCGAGAAGGTGAACTGCCCTGCCTAATCATGGAATACATCGAGGGGGAAACCTTGTCGGATCTGGTCAAACGGCAGGGTGTGCTTTCGGAAGAGAAAGCCTTGCTTTACATCGGGCAAATTGGTAGCGCCCTCTGGGACATTCATCAGCAAGGGTTGCTCCATCGGGATGTTAAACCTAATAACATCATGGTGCGGAACGATGGTACTGGTGCGGTGTTGATTGATTTGGGTATTGCTACTAAGTTTGTCCCTGGGGTGACCCAAACTCATCTGTGTGGGCGGACTCCAGGCTATGCTCCTCTGGAACAATATGAGTGGCGCTCCCAACAGGGTCCCTACACCGATGTTTATGCTTTAGCCGCTACCTTGTATGTGCTTTTAACTGGAAAGAAACCAGTATCAGCTGATGACCGGATTGAGGGAGCTGTATTACCACCACCAAAGGATTTTAATCCCAATATTAGCGATCGCATAAATCGAGCCATTCTCCATGGTATGAAATTGGTGGCTAGGGATCGCCCTCAGTCTATACCAGAATTTTTAAACTTACTGGGTATTGAATTACCAACTAATAATAGCACAAATAGCACCAATAATCAACCACATACAACTGCTAAAGTTGGAGACTTTTATATAGAACGTCCCCAAGATACTGAGTGTTATCAAAAGATTGTACAACCAGGAGCACTAATTCGGATTAAAGCACCCAAGCTGATGGGTAAAACCTTACTCAGTCATCGGATTCTTGATTATGCTAAATCTAGGGGTTATCGCACGGTTTATTTAAATCTGAATGAATTCCCTTGCCATGACTTGGATATATTTTTACAGTCTTTTTGTGTGCGGGTTACTCAAAAATTGAAATTACCTAATGAGTTACAAAATTATTGGCAAGATAGTTTTTTTACCAGTGAAGTAAAGTGTAGCACCTACTTTGAACAGCATTTGTTGGTTTCTTCAGAGAGTCCTTTGGTTTTATGTCTCGATAACCTAGAGCGAGTTTTTCCTCATCAACAGGTTGCTGAAGGGTTTCTTACGTTGCTGCGGAGTTGGCATGAGAATGGCCAGTTTTATGATAGTTGGAAAAGACTGCGGTTGATAGTGGTTTATGCTACGGAAGTTTATATTGAATTGGCTATCAATAAGTCGCCTTTCAATGTAGGATATCCTGTAGATTTAACTGATTTTTCCTTGAAACAGGTTCAGGATTTGGCTAGATTTCATGGTATAAATTTATCAGTCAATTCAGTACAAAAATTAATGGCTATGGTAGGAGGACATCCTTATTTATTACAGTTAGCTTTCTCTACTCTTAGCAAAAATCCCAACATGACCATGGAGCATCTTTTAGAAACAGCCCCGACAGAATCAGGGATTTATCGCCATCATTTGCGAGAACTTTTAAATAATCTCATGCTCCATCCCAATTTACTAAACGCTTTCAAAAAATTACTGACAACTACTCAAGCAGTGCGCCTGGATTATAAAGAAACCTATCTGTTAGAAAGTCTGGGATTAGTCAGAGCAATCGGTAATGATTGTATTCCTAGATATAATTTGTATCGTGAGTATTTTAGTAACAGAATTTTATAGTGAGTGTAAGCAGTCAGCAGTCAGCGGTCAGCCGTCAGCAGCAAACTTTGTGGCACAGGCTTCCAGCCTGTTACCTAACTCAGATTAAACGAATCGTTAACAATGTTATTCACAAACTGTTCGCGTAGCACATTAGCTGATTGATAGCTGATAACTGATGGCTGATAACTGATAGCTGATAACTGATAGCTGATAGCTGATAGCTTCTTTGTTCCCTGTTCCCTTTTTGATCATGATCAACCAACCAACAATCTATCAAGTTGGGGGAAGTTTACCTAACAATGCTGCTACTTATGCAGTCAGAAAAGCTGATAAAGAAATTTTTGATGCTTTGATGGCTGGGGAATTTTGTTATGTGCTGAACTCGCGACAGATGGGTAAATCTAGTTTGCGGGTAAAAACCATGCAAAGACTAATAGATAGGGGAGTAGCTTGTGCTTCTGTTGATGTTACCCAAATTGGCAATTACGTAACCTCAGAGCAATGGTATGCCAGCTTAATTAAGAGTTTGGTAAATAGTTTTAAGCTATCAGATAAATTCAAGGTCTTACCTTGGTTACGAGAGCATAAGGAACTTTCGCCAGTAATGTGGTTGGGTGAGTTTATTGAAGGGGTGCTGTTGTCAGAGATTCCGGAAACTATTGTTATCTTTCTAGATGAAATTGACAGTATTATTAAAGTAGCGTTTAAAGATGATTTCTTTGCATTTATTCGCAGTTGTTATAACCAAAGAGCAGAAAATACTGTCTATAATCGGCTGAATTTTTGCTTGCTGGGAGTAGCAACTCCAGCGGATTTGATTCAGGATAAACAGCGCACTCCCTTTAATATTGGTCGGGATATTGAACTGACTGGCTTTACCTTTGAAGAAGCGAAAACACCACTGCTCCCTGGTTTGGTAGGGCAAGTGGATAATCCTCAACAGGTGTTAGCTGAGATATTGACCTGGACGGGGGGACAACCGTTTCTGACCCAGAAGTTGTGTAAGTTAATGGTGGAGCATTCTCAAGCTTCCCCCTTGTTAAGGGGGACGGGAGGGGGATCTATCGATAGCACTCCGGAATTGCGATCCCCCCTAACCCCCCTTAACAAGGGGGGAACTTCTGGAGGGGGATCCATCCACAGCACTCCGGGATTAGGATCCCCCCTAACCCCCCTTAACAAGGGGGGAACTGGAGTTGAGGGCACTTCTGAAGGGAAATCAAACCATTCTCAAGCTTCCCCCTTATTAAGGGGGACGGGAGGGGGATCTATCGATAGCACTCCGGAATTGCGATCCCCCC
>WTKN01000163.1:0-1100 GCA_011524395.1 Moorena sp. SS36440bin_2 | reverse complement strand
TAACCCCCCTTAACAAGGGGGGAACTGGAGCTGAGGGCACTTCTGGAGGGGAATCGAACCATGCTCTGGCTTCCCCCTTATTAAGGGGGACGGGAGGGGGATCCCATTGCAGCACTACAGTTGAACAGGTTGCCCGTACCCAGATTATTGACAATTGGGTATCTCAGGATAAGCCAGAGCACTTGAAGACCATACGCGATCGCATTCTCAGAAATGAGCAACGGGCGAGTAGGCTGTTGGGATTGTATCAGCACGTATTAGATCAGGGTAGTCTTGCCGCTGATGGCAGTGAAGAACAGACGGAATTAAGGCTATCGGGGTTGGTAGTGGAGCGGGATGGCTCTTTGACAGTTAACAACCGGATTTATGGCAGTGTTTTTGATAGCGATTGGGTTAAGCAAGAATTAGCGAGACTGCGTCCCTATTCTGAAGCCTTTACGGTTTGGGTTGAGTCTGGATGTCAGGATGAATCGCGTTTGTTGCGGGGGGTGGCCTTAGAGAATGCTCAAGCTTGGGCTAGGGGTAAAAGTTTGAGCGATTTGGATTATCAGTTTTTGGTAGCTAGTCAGGAATTAGACAGTAGGGTATTGGCAGAAGAAAGTCGAATATTAGCTAAGGCCAATGATACCTTAACTGAAGCTCAAAAGAAAGCGAAGTGGATCATCAGCATAGGTGGTATTGTACTGGGTTTTTCGTTAATTGTTGCTGTGGTGACTGGGATCGAAGTTAGAAAACAAAGAAAAGCCACGGGACTAGAACAACAAGCCCTTAGTGTTTTACGACGCTTACCAGGGGATAATCGTTACTATGGCGAGGGAAAGCTTTTATACTCAGCCATGGAGACTGGGCAACAGCTATTTAATATCGTTAAAGATGGTCGCCCTTTGGATAATTATCCTGCCATCAGTCCTCTGTATGCTCTACAGCAGAGTCTTAGTAAATTCAAAGAAAAGAGAAGATTTCGAGGACATCAAGACTCGGTAAAGAGTGTAAGTTTTAGTCCCGATGGTAAAACCCTGGCTACGGCATCAGACGACAATACTGCCAGAATCTGGGATTTACAGGGCAATCAATTAGCACTCTTTTCAGGACATCAAGAC
>WTKN01000108.1 GCA_011524395.1 Moorena sp. SS36440bin_2 | reverse complement strand
AGCCGTTTTGCAGACGAGTCGAGAAGGCGACTTCTCGGCTTAGTTTAACTATGGGAGAAGGTCAACCGCTGAGTACATCAGATTTCTTAATATTGCCCAAGGCTCAATTAACGAATTAGAAACACATCTTATTTTATCTTCTAGAGTAGGCTTATCTAAGCAAACAGATATAGAAGTAATTGTTTCTTTACTTAAAGAAGAAAGTCGAATGATTATTGCTCTTATTAAAAAGCTAGAACAATGACTTCTGTTTCTCCTTCCCTGCTCCCTGCTCCCTGCTCCCTGCTCCCTAAAACCAAAAAAATTGTACTTTACTAGCTTAAAAACCGCTATACCATGGATAAAGATACTAAATTTGCTTTACTAGTGATTGCTATTCCCCTATGTGGATTAATTTATTGTGGCTCAGCAATAGCAGTGATGGTTTACAGCGCCTATGTCAGAGAACATCCCCTGACATTTGGTACCCTTTTCCTACTAATTCCATTCGCTACCGGAGCATTTACTTGGTTGAGAGCTTCCGCTAAAGCTTATCGAGTAAACGAAACAAGGAGAATTAAGAATTAAGAATTAAGAATTAAGAATTGGGAATTGAGAATTGAGAATACAAAAAAAAATAGCCGCAGAAATAATTTCCACGGCTAGAGGTTTTGATGATGACTACAATTTTTCAACCAAACCTAAACACAATCCCATGTCATGAGACCTAATGTTTCGGCCAGGGGGGTAACCCCCCCTAAATTAGTTTAATCGATAATCAGGTATTTGGTCATCATCGTGATGAATTCCTCTGGGATGCCAGTGGGCTGAAGGGGGCTCCACTCCGATATTTCCGCGTAACGCAGCGCATATAGGGTTTGCATTGTCTTGATTATGGCTTTACGTGATCCTGTCAGAATGTGCTTAACTGGGTATTTTTTTGGAGAAGGTTCCTGAGGAGTATTAGCAGGAGTAATCTCTTCAGGATTGTTGTTTTCGTTTGGGATAAACTCTTCAGTCATCGTTAAAACCTTTGTTTGAAATTTATACTATAATCATAACGATTATAATTAGTATTTTCAAGGGATTTTAGAATTTATTTTCTGAGGGGGTATTGAAAGAAATTGTACGGAAAGGAAATAGAATTTAGAATCGGGAATCGGGAATCGGTAACAGAGGGTAAATTTTGAAATGGAATCCCGTAGGATATCTTTGAAATAATCGCGTTTTTTTGGAGTAATTGTATCGAGATACATGGAAACATTAAATCGGACAAACTTGGAAAGATATCCGAAAAAAAAATTTTACTAATCCTCAATGAATTATGATAATTTTTGTTCCCGATTCCCGACTCCCGACTCCCGACTACCTATATTTTCCTGTGTTAATCTATATATAGATTGGGTTTTATGCATCTACTAGTTAATGCTATATAATTAACTGGAGGCTAATCCTTGAGTAAATTAACCGGCTTGATAAAAATCTCAAGCCACCAGGACTCAGCCAAGGCAGATGTGGTGTTTGTTCACGGGCTGGGAGGGAATGCGATCAGCACGTGGCATCCCCAGGGAAAACAGGATGATGATGACTTCTGGCCAGTTTGGTTAGGAAACGATCAGCTAGGTCTTAAGATCTGGTCTTTTGGGTATAACGCTGAAGCAACAAACTGGAAAAACAACAGCAGTATGCCCCTTTTCGATCAAGCCAGTAATTTATTAGATTGGTTAAATATCCACGATTTGGGTCAGCGTCCATTAGTATTTATTACTCATAGTCTGGGCGGTCTTTTAGTAAAGAAAATGCTTAGCAGTGCCTTGACCTTTCAAAAGCAAGCTATTCTTGAACAGACTAAAGGGATTGTATTTCTGGCTACTCCCCACACTGGGTCTCATCTAGCTAATTTAATTGATAATATTAGCGTTTTGACACAAGCCACAGTAAGTGTGGAGGAACTAAAAGCTCATTCCCCTCAGTTACGGGAATTAAATGAGTGGTATCGAGAAAACGTTCGGAGTTTAGGAATTGCTACAAAGGTCTATTATGAAACTCAGCCTGTCAAAGGAATTTTAGTAGTAGACCCAGATAGTGCTAACCCAGGCATTGAAAAAGTTAAGCCGGTTGCCATAGAAAAGAACCATATTGACCTATGCAAACCAGAGTCTCAAAACAGTCAGGTCTATCTTGGTGTCAGGAAATTTATCAAAGAATGCCTCAAAACTACTGTACGGCTAAAAGATGACAGCAACGGAACAGTTTATGTTGGGGAGATTCCTATTCATGAGCATTAGCCGAAGTCGTCCGACCGGGAACGGACAAAGTTAAATCCTCCCACTAACATTACTAATCGTGGCACTCCTCACTTTGTGGGAAGACAAGATCAACTTGAGCAGCTCCATCGGGAACTTCAACAGACCGATAAACTAGCAATTTGTGCCATTGCCGGAATGGGTGGTGTGGGTAAAACCGAATTAGCTCTACAATATGCTCTGAAATATCAGGATAAGTATTCTGGGGGTTTGTGCTGGTTATCGGTGCGCGGTGCAGATCTTGGGACTCAACTTCTTAGGTTTGGGCGTACGGAATTAGGCCTTTGGCCACGCTTTGCGTTCGCGTAGCGTCGGCTTTGCTGAAACGCTTCCGGGCTTATGCGATTGACCATAGGTCACGCTACGCGATGCTCCTTTGGAGCCGCTAAAAGCGATCGCATTCTCAACCCAACCACGAAACAATAGCTCTCTTTACCAAATTCCCATCAAAAGCGCTATAATATAATATTACCCTATATTATTACCACACCCCACACCCTACACCCCACACCTCCCACACTCCGCACCCGCTATTTCACGTAACTACACAATATTCTTCGGTCAACACTTCACATTTTTCATTGACACCCTCCCCGGCGTGACCCGTAGGATTCCAAACATCACTGTTTGGGCTTCCTCTTTCTTCGAGTCGATTTACTTAAGCTGGTTTCCCCACTTAAGCAGAGATCAATCTCTCCGGAGGCGTTAATTTCCGTCTGCCCGACGGTATTTGATAGCTTATGAAGTGCAGATTTAAGAATGTTGATTGCAGCATTTTTATCACGGTCTGCAACATATCCACAATGTTGACATCGATGGGTTCTAGTGCTGAGAGTTTTGACAACTTGCTCTCCACAATTTGAGCAGTCAACGGAGGTATATGCAGGTTCGACAGCAATAACTGGAACCCCATAGATTCTACCAAAATACTCTAACCATTCTCGAAATCTGTACCATGCAGCGTCACTAATTGACTTAGCTAGTTTGTGGTTCTTAAGCATGTTTCTTATCCGTAGGTTTTCAATCGCGACAAAGTCGTTAGACTGGATGACGTGTTGGGCTAACTTGCAAACCCAATCGTTACGTCTGCGTGAAACCTTGAGATGCGCTCTACCCAATCTATTTCTGGCTTTTTTACGATTCTGACTTCCTTTTTGAGTTCTTGACAAACGACGTTGCAACTTCTTTATTTTGCCTTCATCTTTTCTCAAGAACCTAGGATTTTCTATCTGTGTGCCAGAACAATCTGTGTAGAAATAATTAAGTCCAACATCTAGCCCGGTTTGTTTTCCTGTGAGTTCTTTTTTCTCCTCTCTAGTATGGTCGATCACAAATTGAGCATAATACCCGTCATGCCTTCTGATTACTCGTACTCTTTTAATTTGCTTCAGTTGGTAGAAGTGTAGATTTCGACTTCCCCAGAGTTTAAATGTACCTGCCTCAAACTTGTCTGAAAACGTTAAATAACGTTTGTCTTCCGATAGTTTCCATCCAGAGGTTTTATATTCAACAGATGCTCTAACTTGGTATTTTTTAAACTTTGGAAAGCCTTTTTTCCCGGGAAGTTTTTGGCGACAATTCCTATAGAACCGTTCTATTGATGCCCAGGCTCTTTCTGCCTGTGCTTGTCGAGCCATTGAGTTGAGCTTACTTACCCAAGGGAACTCAGGACTATCTGACAGCACCTTGCAGTAGCTATAAGCATCCTTGCGACTTTTGATTTGACCGTCCATCCAGGATTTTATTATGCTGTTCCTAACAAAACGGCCAGTACGGATGGCTTCATCTAGCCTCCTATACTGGGACTTTGTTCCTTGCAGCTTCATCTCGTAGACAATCATTTTTGATCTGTGTCGATCACTAGTAACTACGATAGCATAAGGTTAACCGTTTTGGAAGGACGGGGCTTTAAACCCGCTTTTTTCGGTAAAGTGTAAGTATACAGACCCCAAAAGCAATTAGTGAAATTACGAGAACCATGAGTTTATCCCTAAAGCAGCTGACCGTTTATCTGACATTGCTGGGCTTGGGCGGAGGTGCAGGGGTTTTGGGTAGTCGCTATCTCATGGCAGAGCAAGAGGTAATCAGACGCCCACAAATCGTTCCAGCAGTATTACAACCATTCACGCCACAACGATCAAGTGTTACACCCCAGAGAAACCTCAATTTCATAGCTAAAGCGGTAGAAAAAGTAGGTCCGGCAGTGGTGAGAATCGATGCAGCCCGTCAGGTATCACGGGATATCCCACAACCGTTCCACAATCCCTTCTTTAGGCGCTTTTTTGGGGATGACCTGCCCATGCCAAAACAGCGCATCGAGCAAGGCACCGGCTCAGGGTTTATCCTCAGCTCCGATGGACGCTTGATCACCAATGCCCACGTTGTAGAAGGCACAGAGGAAGTTAAAGTCACCCTAAAAGACGGTCGCAGCTTTGAGGGTCAAGTCGTGGGCACTGACCCAGTTACCGATGTAGCCGTAGTCAAAATTGAAGCCACGGACTTGCCCACAGTCAACTTGGGTAAAGCCGAGAATTTGACCCCAGGAGAATGGGCGATCGCTATTGGTAATCCCCTCGGTTTAGATAATACTGTAACGGTTGGTATCATCAGTGCCTTAGGGCGCTCCAGTTCCCAGGTCGGGGTTCCTGAAAAACGGGTCAGCTTTATCCAAACGGATGCCGCCATTAACCCTGGTAATTCTGGTGGTCCGTTGTTGAATGCCACTGGTGAAGTAGTTGGGATTAACACCGCTATTCGAGCCAATGCCCAAGGCTTAGGGTTTGCTATCCCCGTCGAAACTGCGGAACGGATTGCTAATCAACTATTTTCTAAAGGTAAAGTTGAGCATCCTTACCTAGGCATTCAGATGGTGACCTTGACCCCAGAGTTGAGAGAAAAAATTAATCAAGACCAAGACTTTGACCTGAAAGTCAACCAAGATGATGGGGTTTTAATCGTCCGGGTGGTGCCAGGTTCCCCCGCCCAGAGAGCTGGTTTCAAAACAGGAGATATCATTAAAACCGTTGCGTCGAAACCAGTTAAAAATGCCACTGAGGTTCAGCAGGGTGTGGAAGCCTCAGAGGTGGGTGCCCAGTTAGAGGTGGAAGTGCTTCGTAACGGTAAGACCAAATTAATCAGCGTGCGACCAGGGGCGTTTCCCATGGATAATTGATCATAACAGAGGGAGTAGGGAGTAGGGAGTAGGGAATCGGGAATCGGGAATCGGGAATCGGGAGTCAGGAGTTTGGAAAGTTAACTAAAGAAATAAGGTTATTTTTGGTATAAATCTGATAAGTGTGATATAATATTATGCCCTGCATAGTTGAATGAATTGATTGTGAGTAGGTGGGCACTAGCTAGCTACAGGATTAGCAAGCTGAGTTAATGTGCCCACCCTACATCTAGATCCCTGTTCCCTGTTCCCTGTTCCCTGTTCCCTGCTCCCTGCTCCCTGCTCCCTGCTCCCTGCTCCCCACTTGCTCTGCTTGTAAAAAATCAATAAACTGTCGTGCTGTCCTACCAGAGAAACCATTGGCTCGGATTGCCCATTGTAAAGCACGAGGTCTGATTTCACTAGGCTCAAGGGGGATTTGGGCTAGGGTAGCTAGATGTTGGACAATCTTCAAGTAGGTTTTCTGGTCAGCTTTCTCAAAGGTTAGGGTTAAGCCAAAGCGATCGCTAAAGGAGAGTTTCTCGTGAACCGTATCCCAACCATGGACCTCTTCATTGCTAGGACGGGGACGGTCTTCAAAGAATTCTCGAATCAAGTGTCGTCGATTAGAGGTGGCGTAAACCACAACATTGTCAGGTCGTGCTGTTAAATTCCCTTCCAAGATTACCTTTAAAGCTTTGTAAGAATCATTATCCTCTTCAAAGGATAAATCATCGATAAAGATAATAAATTTTTGAGGCTGGTCTCGCAATTGCTCCGTAATCACCGGTAAATCGATCATCTCTGATTTCGGGACTTCAATAATTCGCAATCCCTGCTCACCGTATTCATTTAACAACGCCTTGACCAAAGAAGACTTACCTGAACCGCGACTACCGTAAAGTAATATATTCAGGGCTCGGTAGCCTTTCAGCAGAAATTCTGTATTCTTGAGCAATTGCTTCCGCGCCAATTCATAGCCCACCAGCTCACTGAGTCTAATCGGATCTGGATTGGCAATACCAAACAACTGACCGGATTGCCAACGAAATCCTTGATAGTCAGCAAAAAGTCCAGTACCAAACTCTTGATAATATGCTGCGATCGCTTCCAAGCCATCAGCCCAATTGTCTAAATTGTTTAGTTTAGCTTGTAGATCAGCGTGCCATTGAGTACGTTTATCACTCTGGTCAGACCCAGACCTTGATTGACTTGACTCACAATTCCAAGGCACCAGTTCAACTGGTAAAACAGATGCTCTTTTGACCCACTTACAAAGTTGTTTACTGCTGCACTTATAGATAGTTTGTAAAGCTTGTAAGTCATGACGAGCCGCCTCTACCAATGCTGGCGGTAATGTTTCTAATTCAGAACCTTGCACTTGCCTGGTAAAGGAATTATCAGCCCTAAGGATTTGTCTAAACAGATAATCTTGCCAACTTTCGTTTTGGCTAGCTAACCCTTGAAACCAGTCACCATAAGCCTTTAAACAACTGATGTCATCCACATCCCTGTTAACTATAGCTTCTAATAGTTTCAAAAAAGCTAAACCTACCTCTTCATTCAAGACTGACTGATAAACTAGCAACGATGCAGCTTGGTAGCGGAGGTTTTGAATTGAATCAATGGTTTGTTTATCCACAATAGCGTTTTCAGTTGGTTAAGGTTTTTAGGGAGCAGGGAGTAGGGAGTAGGTAATCTGGAATATAGTATTTTGAAAGGGAACAGGGAATTTAGGAGAGGCAAGAGGCAAGAGGCAAAAGGCAAAAGTTGATTTTATTTTTATGTTTTAATTTAAAAAAATATCACATATAAAAGTCTTTAATTTATTGATAAAATTAGTGATGTTTTACAAATCCTATAAAATATCCTAACTGACGACTATTGCGTCTTGCCCTTTGCCTTTTGCCTTTTGCCTAGACTTTAGCTACTAATTTAGAGTATAGCAATCCGTGTCGTAATTGTGATAATTTTTTTCCTATTTCCTATTCCCTATTCCCTACTTCCTACTCCCTACTTCGTACTATAGCACTACGCATTAAAGTTAGGACATTGATACAAGCTCAAACGCTTTTGTAGTCAACTATTGCCTCTTGCCTCTTGCCTCTTGCCTTGCGCGTAGCGCTATACCTACTCCCTAAAATCCAATAAACAAAAGGTTGATGATTAATCAAATTATCATCAACCTTTATTAGACTTTAGACAAAGATAGACTAAGCTTTAGGATTTTCTACCATTAGCTATTAGCCATGTAAGTATTCAGGTTAAGCGCTGCGCGCACGCGTGCGCGTTCAGATATCAGCTATCAGTCATCAGCTATCAGTCATCAGCTATCAGTTATCAGCTTAAGCACTACGCCTACGCTACACCGAACAGCTAAAGACCAACGGCTGACCGCTGACCGCTGACCGCTGTTCGCATAGCGTGCGCGTAGCGCATATGCTTACCCAAATCCCTACTTGGTTTCAGAAAACTCAGCGTCAATGACATCATCGCCACCAGAGCTACCAGAAGGAGCAGCATCAGGAGCTGGTGTGCCAGGATCAGTAGGCTGAGCAGCCCCCTCAGCTTGCTGATAGAGGTTAGCACTAACACTGTAGAGAGCTTGTTGTAACTCAGTGGTCAGAGTCTTGATTTTCTCATCATCCTCTTGCCCAATTGCCTCTCGCAGGTCTTTGATCAACCCTTCGATCTTCTCCTTATCAGCTGCTGGCAATTTATCATCGAGTTCTTTAATCTGTTTCTCGGCCTGGTAGGTCAGAGAATCAGCTTGGTTCTTACGGTCAATCTTCTCACGACGCTCTTGGTCAGCCTCTGCATTAGCTTCAGCATCCCTGACCATCCGGTCTACTTCCTGATCGGATAGGGTGGATGCACCAGTAATGTTGATGGACTGTTCCTTACCAGTGCCCTTGTCCTTAGCGGTAACATTCAGGATACCGTTGGCATCAATGTCAAAGGTTACCTCAATCTGAGGCACGCCACGGGGTGCAGGGGGAATACCATCCAATCTGAAGGTTCCCAAGCTCTTGTTGTCAGAGGACATTTCCCGCTCACCCTGAAGAACATGGATTTCTACATTAGTCTGACCATCCACAGCAGTAGAGAAGGTTTCTGACTTCTTGGTGGGGACAGTGGTGTTGCGCTGAATTAGTTTCGTCATCACGCCACCGAGAGTTTCCACACCCAAGGACAAGGGGGTGACATCCAACAGTAGGATATCCTTGACTTCACCAGCCAATACACCACCTTGGATAGCAGCACCGACCGCTACCACTTCATCGGGGTTAACGGTTTGGTTAGGATCCTTGCCAAGTACCTTCTTGACCACCTGTTGCACTGCAGGGATCCGAGTAGAACCACCAACCAATACCACCTCATCAATGGCACTCTTGTCGAGTTTGGCATCCTTGATGGCATTCTCTACTGGAATGCGACAACGGTCGATTAAGTCAGAGCAAATATCTTCAAACTGACCCCTAGTCAAGGTCATATCCAGGTGCTTAGGTCCTTCTTGGGTAGCCGTGATGAAAGGCAAGTTAATGTCAGCTTGCATAACGCTAGACAACTCAATCTTGGCTTTCTCGGCGGCTTCAGTCAGACGTTGTAGAGCTTGTTTGTCCTTGCGTAGGTCAATTCCTTCTGCGCTTTGGAACTCTTTGGCTAGGTGATCAACAATTTTCTTATCGAAGTCATCACCACCGAGGTGAGTGTCACCGGAGGTAGCTAACACTTCAAACACCCCGTCACCTACTTCTAGAATAGAGACGTCAAAGGTACCACCACCCAAGTCAAACACTAGGATAGTTTCGTTGCTCTTCTTGTCTAAACCATAAGCCAGAGAAGCTGCGGTCGGTTCGTTGATAATCCGCAGCACTTCAACACCAGCAATCTTACCCGCTGCCTTAGTCGCTTGACGCTGGGAGTCATTGAAGTAAGCTGGCACAGTAATTACCGCTTGGGTAACGGTTTCCCCAAGATACTTGCTAGCATCATCAACCAGCTTGCGCAGCACCTGAGCTGATATCTCTTCTGGCGCAAATTGCTTTCCTTGAGCTGGGCTATCTAGCTTGACATTATCACCAACCTTGAGAGTTTTGTAAGATACTTCGGTAGCCTCGTTGGTGACTTCACTGTATCTACGTCCAATGAAGCGTTTGACTGAATAAAAAGTGTTTTCGGGGTTCATCACCGCCTGACGCTTAGCAATTTGACCCACTAAGCGATCGCCATTTTTGGCATAAGCTACGACTGAAGGGGTTGTCCGAAAACCTTCTGCATTAGCAATAACCGTGGGTTTACCACCTTCCATTACTGCTACGCAGGAGTTTGTTGTACCTAAGTCAATTCCAACAACTTTTGCCATAAGAGTGTTCCGGGTGCCTATAACTACAAATACTGGTAGGGTAGGAGAGGATTAGAGAAGGATCCGTGCCTTTTGGTTCAAGGAATAACCGTTGCCAGTTTTTATACCATCGGTTGGATTACCATTATTTATACTGAACTTTATTTGCCAGTCTAATGAAGGGTGGTTTCCCGAACCTAAGATGGGACGGTTCTCTATTGAATAACCGATTATCTACTGATTTTCTCGGTCAGGGGGCAGCAGGAAAGAAAAAACTTATGGGTAATCAGCGCCATTCTCGATTAGGTGTGATATTCGGAAGATAGGGAAGATCACCGAAGTTGGGGAAGAATCCACCAAGAGTTCTGATTTCCGTCACGTTTCAATTAGGACTGCTATGGTCAAAACCCATGTATGTTTTTTTCCTGAGCCCTTTTTGTTGCCTTGCCTGTGTCTAATTTACGAAAATTAACCGCTGTTGGGATTGGTGTGAACCGTAACAAATCAGTTGTGTTTGCCGTCTTGAGAGTAGTGGAGGAAACTGAAACGGGAGTAGGCAGTAGGAAATAGGGAAAGATAGGGAGGTGTGGGGAGATGGGGAGATGAGGATTCATAATTAAGAACTGCTATAAGTATGATCAGCTAAGTATGATCACCGCGCTTATCTGTGTTCTGTCATTCTCGGAGATTGCGATCGCCCTTTGTTGTTACAGTCACAGAGTTGTTGAGATTTAGCTCTATTTTCTGATTCTTATTAGAAAATAGAGAAGCGATCGCCGTTTGTACAAAAGTTTGCCCAGAGTGATGAAAGACAGCTCTAGTATTTTTCATACTAATTAGGTACATTTTTTTAAAATATTCCCTGTTACCCATTCCCTGTTTATTATTAAATCAAGCTCCCTCCTGCCCCGGCTCCCTAAACCCCAAAAAATATACCTTACCTAATTAAAAAATGTATTAGGTGATCACGACGGAAACAACACCATTACCAATGCCAGTTCTATCTCCACAATTAAAGCAACGGTTAGCGTCACCCCTTAAAATTGGCTCAGTTGAGGTCAACAGCAGGGTTTTACAGTCACCCCTGTCTGGAGTAACCGACTTAGTCTTTCGTCGCCTAGTGCGTCGCTACGCCACTGAGTCGATGATGTATACCGAAATGGTTCATGCTAGCCAGTTAAAGTATCTCCGAGAATTGCCCAAGATTATGGAGGTAGACCCATTAGAAAAACCGATCAGTATCCAATTATTCGACTGTCGCCCGGAATTTCTGGCTCAAGCGGCACAAAGGGCAGTGGCAGAAGGGGCAGATACTGTCGATATCAATATGGGTTGCCCTGTTAATAAAATTACTAAAAATGGTGGCGGGTCTGCTTTATTGCGAGATCCAGAAACGGCGGAAGCAATTGTACGATCAGTAGTCAAGGCAGTGGAGGTACCTGTAACGGTCAAAACCCGTATTGGCTGGACTAATCAGGAGATCAATGCAGTAGAATTTGCCCAACGTATGGAAGATGCAGGGGCTCAGATGTTGACCCTCCATGGCCGTACTCGTGACCAGGGGTATAATGGCTCAGCTCGCTGGGAATGGATTAAGCGGGTAAAAGATGTGCTGTCTATCCCAGTGATTGCTAATGGGGATATTTTGTCCGTCGATGCAGCAGTGCGCTGCTTGGAAGAAACCGGTGCTGATGGGGTAATGTGTTCTCGGGGAACCCTGGGCTATCCCTTTCTAGTCGGAGAAATAGACTATTTCCTGAAAACCGGACAACTGTTACCCCCAACCACACCAGTACAACTGCTTGAATGTGCTAAGGAGCATTTACAAGGTCTATGGCACTATAAGGGGGAGCGGGGTATTTATCAGTCCCGGAAACACATGAGTTGGTACGCGAAAGGGTTTCCCGGAGCAGGGGAATTGCGTAAGAAACTCAGTACAATAGAGACGGTTGACCAAGGAGTTGAGTTGATTGAAAATGCGATCGCTAAACTTCATCCTGATCAACCCCAAGTTTTGATGAAATAGTCTTTTTTTACAGTATTTGACGGTATAATCACCCAGGCAGATTCTTTCAAGTATTTACCCAGCTGGGTAATATCTTATAACGTCTTGTTATCAGCAATCTTGCTAGATAGTATAATTGTATGATAGTATAGTTAGAATTTTTTGTTCAAATTTAGGAGGATTAATTTAGTATGACCCAAGTGGTTGTCGGTGAAAATGAAGGCATTGAGTCAGCCCTGCGTAGATTTAAGCGACAAGTATCTAAAGCTGGAATTTTTGCTGATATGAAGCGTCTACGCCACTTTGAGACTCCCATTGAAAAGAAAAAGCGCAAAGCGATCGCTCGCAGACGCAAGCGTCGTTACCGCTAAACCTTCAATTGACACTGTCAACACTCCCCGGTCATGAGACGCGGGGTTTTTTGATTAACTTACTCCCTATCACCTAAACGGTTTAAGCAAGCACAGTATAAGGAATCGGGAATCGGGAATCGGGAATCGGGAATCGGGAATCGGGAATCGGGAATCGGAAATCGCTAACGTAGATTGGTCTGGGATACTTTCAGTTAAAGCAAGTTCAACAACTGGGATTCAGTTAATTGGGTAATTCCTAATGCTTTAGCCTTTTCTAACTTAGAACCAGCATCTTCCCCAACCACCAAATAATCAGTTTTGGCACTAACGGAACTAGTAACCTTACCACCAGCGTTTTGAATCAAGTCTTTCGCTTCACTACGCTTCAGGGTAGGCAAGGTGCCAGTAATCACAAAGGTTTTTCCGGTTAAGGGTTGTTTTTTTTCTAGCGCTATAGTTTCAGATGAGGCTTCTAACTGTAAACCCGCTTCTCGCAATCGCTCAATCAAGGTCTGGTTGCTGGAAATCTGAAACCAACCCCAGACAGACTGAGCAATTTCTGGTCCAATGCCGTAGATTCCCTCAATATCGGTGACGGTTGCTTGAGCCAACTGCTCAATGCTAGGAAAAGTCTGGGCAAGGGTTTGAGCATTGACACTACCCACATGACGAATCCCCAACCCATACAGGACTCGTGACCAAGGTTGGCTTTTGGATTTTGCGATCGCATTTAGCAACTTCTGGGCTAACTTATGGCCCATACGCTCCAATGACACCAGCTGCTCTAGGGTTAAATCATAAAGGTCAGCAACAGATGTCACTAAGCCTTGGTCTACTAATTGTTCTACAATCTTTTCCCCCAAACCATTAATATCAAGAGCATTACGACTTGCCCAGTGGGTGAGAGTGCCCTTCACAATGGCAGGACAAGATGAATTAATACAGCGAGTCACTGCTTCACCCTTAGGACGCACCAAGGGTTGATTACAAACAGGGCAATGGGTAGGCATCTCGAAGGGTTTAGCATGATCAGGACGTAACTCTGGTAAGACACGTACCACCTCCGGGATAATCTCCCCCGCTTTCCTTACAATCACCGTATCCCCAACTCGCAAATCTAATTGGGCAACATAATCACCATTGTGTAGGGCAGCCCGTTGTACTGTTGTGCCTGCCAATTGCACTGGTTCTAAAATAGCCAAGGGTGTCACTGCTCCGGTGCGTCCCACATTAACCGTAATTGCTTCCACACGACTGGGAGCTTCTTCAGCCGGATATTTCAGAGCAATAGCCCAACGAGGAAACTTCTGGGTAAACCCCAATTGTTTTTGTATCCGGAAAGGATTAATTTTCACCACTACCCCATCGGTCAGGTAGGGTAAATCTTTCCGTTTCGCATCCCAGTAATTGTAATAATCCTGAACATCCTGTAGGGAAGCACAACATTTGCGATGGGGATTCACTGGAAAACCCAGCTTTTGCAGCAACTCTAGAGCATCCCATTGGGAATTGGGCATTGGGATGGTGTACTCTTCACTACTATCCTGATTCGGAATATGTAAGGTATAAGCAAAGAAATCCAATTGCCGTTTAGAAACAATTCGAGGTTCTAATTGGCGCAAGGTACCAGCAGCGGCATTACGAGGATTAGCAAATAATGGCTCACCTGCTTGTTCTCGTTCCTGATTAATCCTCTCAAATACATCCAGAGGTAAGAATGCCTCACCACGCACTTCTACTAAATCTGGCAGTTGGTCTAGATGTTGGTCTAGATTAAGTTGATCTAGATTGAGCCGCAAAGGAATGGAGCGAATAGTGCGGACATTCTGAGTAATATCCTCCCCTGTGGACCCATCACCTCTGGTCACTCCCCGCACTAAAATCCCATTTTCATAGGTCAGTGCTAATGCTGAACCGTCAATTTTGAGTTCACAAACGTATTCAGTATTGACTTCTGAGTCTTGGGAAATATCACCAGAAATATGACGCTGCCATCGTTCTTGCCATTGCTTAAATTCCTCAAGGTTAAAGGCATTATCCAGACTATAGAGAGGGATATTGTGGCGCACGGACACAAAACCAGTAGCTGGTTTTTCTCCTACCCGCTGGGTTGGACTATCAGAAGTTATTAACTCAGGATACTCTGTTTCCAGCTCTTGCAGTTCCCGGTAGAGTTGATCGTAAATGGCATCTGCCATGATGGGATTGTCCAGGACGTAGTAGGCATAACTAGCGTTTTGCAACAGTCGCCGCAGTTCCTGAACTCGCTGGTTTACGTCGGGGGTTACTGGTGCCACAGGGGTGATTATCCTTGATGGAGATTGACTCTAGTTTATCGGTCATATCAAATCCGGGTGTAGACTTATTGTATAGAGTGAGTCGGGAAAGATCTAT